>JAQIBS010000143.1 GCA_027858965.1 Kiritimatiellia bacterium | reverse complement strand
TCTACATGTCCTTCTTCCGCCGCTATCATCAGTGCCGTACGGCCCAACCAATCTTTGGCTTTGGCATTAACATCGGCTCCATGAGTCAGTAGCTCCTTGGCTACCTCTACATGTCCGTTCTCTAATGCATAACTCAAAGCCGGTTTGCCATTATTGTCCTGCGCATTAACATCGGCTCCCTGGGACAGCAGTTGCTTGGCTACCTCTACATGTCCGTTCTCTAATGCATAAATCAAAGCCGGTTTATCTTTTTTATCCTTAGCATTGACATCGGCTTCATGAGACAGCAACTGCTTGGCTACCTCTACATGTCCTTTCTCTAATGCATGAATCAGAGCCGTTTTGCCATCATAACCCTGCGCATTAACATCGGCTCCCTGGGACAGCAGTTCCTTGATTATCTCAACTTGTCCTTTCTCTAATGCATGAATCAGAGCCGGTTCATCTTTTTTATCCTTAGCATTGACATCGGCTCCCTGGGACAGCAGTTCCTTGACAATCTCTGCATATTCATTTTTAACTGCCAACGTCAAAGCCGTCTCGTTACGCCAAACCTTAGCATTAATATCAGAGCCTTTTTCCAACAATACTTTGACAATCCCGGCATGTCCATTCTCCACTGCATTCGTCAAAGCTGTATCACCACACCAACCCTTAGAATCCACATCGGCTTCGTTTTCCAACAACATCTTGACAATCTCAATGTGCCCATTTTTCGCTGCGTTTGTTAGCGCCGTATAGTTAAGCCGATCTTTAACATTGACATCGGCTCCCTGGGACAGCAGCTCCTTGACAATCCCGGCTTGTCCGCTTTCTGCTGCATTCGATAAAGCCGTCCGGCCATACTTATCTTTCGCATTAACACTCAAGCCATTTAATAACAAGTGTTCTGCTTTTTTTTTGTTTCCATGTCCAACAGCATCCATCAACAACGAATTTGAGGATTTATCGGCACAATTTTTTTTCTCGTCTGGCATAGGAACTCCAATTAACCCAGTTTATGACATTTAATTTATCATATTAATCAACTAATCTCTCGACTAGACGTCTAATTAATAACTATGATGAGACACTTGAATAAACTTAAATATACCATAAAAAACTACTGCAACAAAGAAAGGGAAATAACCAAACGTAGGGCAGGTCGAGTTGCTGGTTTATTTCAAATCCTGTTGTTCCCATCATACCCCCTCCACAATCGCAATTTCCTCATCCGTCAACCCATAGAGCCGATAAACAATCTGATTGATCTCTTCTTCAAGCTCAGAAACATCTGCATCCGGGTTTGCTTTCTTCTGCTTCAAAATTCTTTCAACCAGATTTTCTATCTCGGATTGCTGTTCGGAGGTCGCCTGTGGAATCGGTATTTGTGAAACATAAATGGTTTTAAACCGCATGAAATCACCACGGACACGAGGACACACGTTGCTCAAGAAAAAGCGTACAGCTGTTGAGTTTACTACTCCTGGCAAATAGTTTCCATGAACTGAAGTTGCAAACAAGGTGCAATCTGCATATATCTCATCATACGATATTGCGAACTCGGCTTGAACAGCAATGTCTGGATAAATCAATTTGCTTCCAGCAAAAATATCATAATAAACACATGATCGAAGTTCCCAATAATAGTGACCTTGATCACAACGCTTCATCAATTTGTCACGACAAGAGAGCATCCTCTTTTGCACAGAAGGATATGTTTTTCCAAAAATCTGCTCTGCATCCTTCTTAGACGCCCCTGACCAAGGATGCGTTTTATTCTCAGAGGACTCAATTTTTATTAAATATTTGTCAGCAAAATCAATATTCCAGCGTTTTACATCGCGGCCACGGAGGAAGGGTTTGATTATCTCTTCGCAGTTGGGATCTTCGGATATCAGGCGGTCGCGTGTTTCGCGATCAATGACAAATGCTTCGTTAAAGCCGGTCTTGATGCCGTAATATAATTTCCCATCAACATACTCTCCAAGCGGTTTGCCTGCATTGCGCAGTTTCTGCATCAGCTCAAAGATCTCGGGTTTATCCAACTGCCAGCCATCTAAAGTGAGGTAGCTTTGCTTCATTAAAAATGCGCGGTTTTTGAAGATATCAACAAAGGCAGAGACGCTATCGCCAGCAGTCCAATTAAGGGCTTGGAATGTATTGGACTCGGATGCCTCTTTATCGCTGCCTTTCTGCATTACAATAATGCTGGGATATGCGGTGGCATCGAAGACTGGTGCATCACCGAAGTCGATCAGCTGCCGCATCTGCATGTTCTCGGATATATAGCCTCGCAGTTTGTCGCCATATCCAGCACGGAAGTATTTGTTGGAGGTGATGTAGGTCAAGACACCACCTTCTTTGAGCAGGTTGCACCCCTTCTCATAGAAGTAGACCAGCAGATCGGCGGTGCCTTTGTAGCAGCTGTAGACCTCTGCAAAGGCGGGTTTAAGCTCCTTTATCTCTTCCTGTCGCACATAGGGAGGATTGGCGATCACTACATCGAAGCCATTGCCGGAGTCGGGGAACATATATTTGGGGTCAAAGAAGCCCACGCTGTCGCCAGTAAAGATGTTTCTGTAGCTGCTCCATAGGGCGGCATCGCGGCTGATCTTATCAAAGCGTTTCTTGTGTTTTTTCTTAAGCTGTGCGGACATTTCTTTGGCCGCCCCGAAGGTGCTGTCCCAATGGCCCTCGGTCAGCTGCTGCCCTTTGCCGATCTCCTCTTTGACTTTTGCCGAGACAAGTGCTTCGAGTTTCTCGCGGATATCCTGTTTGGCCTGCGGTGTTCCGGCATAAAAGTATTTTTCGGTCAGGGTGCTGAACTCTTCAAAGAAGGTGTCGCTGAACTCCAGTCCCAGCTCGGATTCGGTATCCATGGATGGGGTTTCAGGTGCGGGGATCAGGGTGTTGGCTGCCACAAATTTAAAGTCGAGGTTGGGCAGCGGCAGGATGCCGCGGTTATCCTCTTTGTCATCGATCCTTTCATCGACAACCAGGGTCAGGAAGAAACGCAGTTTGGCAATTTCGATGGCGACGGGCTGGATGTCCACCCCGTAAACTGAGTTCTGGATTATGCCGAGTTTGCGACCATAGTCGGCTTCGTTGGTTTTAAAGGCTTTTTCCAGATCATCGAGTCGTCGATCCACCTCCCACTTGTCCAGCTTCATGGTATGAATCTGTTCGATCTGGGCATCCAGCCAGAGGTCGTTGCCTTCATCTACCTTTCGCAGGGCGCAGAGCATCTTCTGCAGGATGCCGACAGGGAAGGCACCTGATCCGCAGGCGGGGTCCAGAACTTTTATGGTGCGAAATGCGTTTACAACTGCCTTGCGGGTGGGTTCATCTAGATTGTGCGGTTTGTCGTCGTCAACAAATAGTGCACGGAAGCGGGTTTCGGCCTCTTCATCATCGGCGATGTTGGATTTCAGGTGTTGGATCAGTGACTCCTCGACCATGTAATCGACTATCTCACGCGGGGTGTAGAAGGAGCCGGTTGTTTTGCGGGCGGTTTCGCCGGTTTCGGGGTTTATCTCAGCCAGCAGGTTTTCGAAGATGCGTCCTAGGATCTCGGGGTCGATGGAGACATCGTTATCGAGGGTGGTATTTTCATCGATGGTGAAGTTGTACTGCTCCAGACATTTATAGAGGTTGAGGAACCACTCGTCGGGTATTTGCAGGGTATTGACATATTTGGAGGCTCCCAGCGCCCCCTCTTCATACCAGTCGTGCGGTTTGGGGTCGAAGAGCCCGCCGTTGAGATAGGGTATCAGGTGGGCGAACTCGGGGGCATATTTGCTGCGCTCGTTCATCGGGCGATTGAGGGTCTGGAAGAAGAGCTTTTCGAGGATAGCGTGGTAGTAGCCGCTGTGTGTATCCACAGCGGTGGAGGAGAGCAGCTCTTCTGGTATCAAGGGACGGTCTTTGTTGCAGCGCTTGTGTTTGAGGAACCAGCAGAAGGTTATGCGGCCTATCAGGCGTACAGCGAACTCCTGATACATCTGATGGTCTTCCTCAGGGGTATGTGAGGGCAGATGCAGGCAGCCGGAATAGTCGGTGTTGGCCACCTTGCCGCCGACAAGGCGATAAAAATGCTTCTGGATGTCGCGATAAAACTCCTTGTTGAGCTTTTCAACGCTGAAGGCGTCGATAACATCGTCGAGCGAGGCCTCCGGCAGATCACGGAGTGCGGAGAGTCGGTCGGCAGCGGTGCGACAGCTCTCGCCGGGGCCCAGCAGGTATGTATAGCGTTTGGGCGGAGTTTCGCGGGCTACGATCTCGCCCTTAATGAGCTCGGTCTCTTTGGCAACAAGACTGAGGCGATACTCTTCGGTTCCCTGGTTGAAGATTGCCAGCACTCCGTAGTGTGTGTGCTGGTCGATAAACTGACTGACCAGATTGCGCAGTTTCACGCGGGCACGGGGCAGGTTTACGGTGTTATCGACCTTGACCTCAAAGAGGGCGAGGTTTTTGCCGTCCTTGAGTCGGATGGTCCCCTTTTCCACAAAACGCTCCACGTTCTCGGCACAGTGCGGCAGCTCGCGCTCTTTGGCCCAGTACTGAACATTAGGGAAGATTTCATCGACGATATCTTTCCACTGCGCCGGGTCATAGGGCTGGCTGAGTTTTGTTTGTAGTTCTGTATGGGTCATCAATTGTTTCCTGTATTCCACTTGTTTCTGCGCTTTTCGCTGCGCACTTTGTAGAGGCGCTCAGTGAAACCGCCCTCGCTCTCAAAATCGGTCGCCAGTCGCTCGACCTGCCGATCGAGAAACCAGCAGGCGAGATTGAGCAGGGAGAGTGCGCCGTTCGCCACAAGACACTCTGGTGGCAGGGACTGACACGGACGGTCACGGACTGGCACAGACGAGGACGTGGAGGACGCGGTGGACTGACAGGGACGCTCACTGTCCGGCAGGGACGCCGGGGTGGAGGACTGGCAGGGACGGTCACGGACCGGCAGGGACTGGCAGGAGCTCTTCGTGTCCGTGTTCGTCCCTGCAACACCCGGTCGTACCTCTTCGGTCCCTGAAGGTCCGTGCCCGTCCGTGTTTTTGCTCCCTTGTCCGTGCCCGTCCGTGTTTTTGCTCGCTTGCAAGTCGCACTCGAATTTCACCCAGAGGCGAAATTCTTTAAGCGATTGCGGGCGCTTTTGCTTGAAGCGCTGCAGAACCGGGTCGGTCGGATCAAGCAGCGGCAAGCTTTTCTGCCGCAGAAAATCTTCGTAGTCCAGCTTCAGTTCCTCCAGGCTGGCGCGGGCGACCTGCGTCAGCTTGAGCTCTGTCTTCTTTGAGGTGGCGGAGGCCTGTGAGCCCTCAGCGATATTCTGCACACCGGAGCGTGCCGCCTGCACCATCTGATCTTTCGTGCGGGAAAAGCGGTCGACATACCTGTCAACAAAGCGCACTGTAATATCAAAAGCCAGCTGGGCAACCTGAAAGCCCTTGAGCTTCCGGTAACCACCATGTTTTGGGATTAGGTCAGACATTGCGTTAATACTCCTTGCTTTTGGGGTTTTTCACGGACGGTCACGGACGATCAAGGACCGGCACGGACGGCAGGGACGGCAGGGACTTGCTGGGACCGGCTGGGGCTGGCTGGGACTTGCTGGGACCGGCTGGGACCGGCACGGACCGGCTGGGGCTTGCACGGACTGGCTGGGGCTGGCTGGGACCGGCTGAGGGCTGGCTTGCTGTGCTCGTCCGTGTTGGTCTGTGCTCGTCCGTGCTCGTCCGTGCGCGTCCGTGTTGGCCGGGAATTCCACAATTTTGTGGTTGCACGTATCCGGTCTTTTATGCGAACATACTTGCGGACTGGGAATACTCGGTCGGTAGGTGCTTCTGGAAACGGAGGTGCCTATTTTCGTTTCAGGGAAAAATCTTCCAGCCATAGACATCTCCTTTCTTGTAGATATGCTTTTGCGCAACATCATATGCGCGATTAGCCTGATCCGGTTTTAAAACATATCTGGCACAAGGGTGCGCACATAGGTCTGCCAGCTGGATTCCTGCAATATTATCCCTCTTCGATCTGAACACCAACGGGCAGGAGAGCTTCGCATACTGATCCCGTGGCTGTGAATCTGTACCGGTTGTCATCAATTTATAAAACGCACGCTCCAGTTGAGCATCTTCATTTCTGCCTCTACCTTCCACAACGCAAGGAAGTTCTGTTTCGCCTTCGTGGTCAAGAAACTGGACTATGTCATCCATAGCAAATTCAAGCGCAAGCTCATAAGGATTTGTCGCATCTTTGCCGTACTTATCGACATGATGATCCTTGCGGATGCCAGCGACAAACAACGCAAACGGCAAATCTCCCATGAGAGTAGTCAGTTGATCCAGAAAACTAGAGCGTGATGCGGGAACCTGCATAAATGAGAACGGTCCAAGCGCTTTACGAATCTCCCGACTGTGCAGATTAACCCCCTCATGATTCCAGTACTGCATCTTCAATGCGCCGACAGCCGGGATAACCTGATCGACATACGCCGACCGTTCAATAACTATGGCTGCAAGCAGGAAAAGAGGAAAATCCCGGTCGATCTTCGCAAGCGAATGATCACCGCATTCATCAAAGAACGCAACAAAACGCGATTTTCCACCGATGTTCTTCATTGTTAACTCCTTGTTCTTGGGTTTCACGGACGGTCACGGACGATCATGGACCGGCAGGGACGATCACGGACTGGCAGGGACGATCACGGACTGGCAGGGGCTTGCACGGACTTGCTGGGACCGGCAGGGACGGCAGGGACTGGCACGGACTGGCACGGACTTGCTGGGACCGGCTGGGACCGGCTGAGGGCTGGCTTGCTGTGTTCGTCCGTGTTGGTCTGTGTTCGTCCCTGCTCGTCCGTGCTCGTCCGTGAAATGATTCTGAAATGATAATCTCGGGTTTCATCTCGCGCAGCTGCTGAATTGTGACGGGCTTGATGCTGGATTCATCGAGTTCCTCCAGAGGATATCTGTTAATGATGTTCATCAGTGCGTCAATTACCTCGGCGTTGTTCATCTTGACCTTTTTCAGGTTCTTCTGCAGTTTGTTGATATCGCGCTGGAGTTTCTGGAAACGAGCCAGCTTAATGGCTTTCATGGCCGCATCAATTTTAAAGCGTTCCTGCTCGCTGGTCTCGGGCAGCTTGGAAAAGAGGGAGAGGAAGGAGAGTGCCTTTTTCTCGTTGGGACCCTGGTGCACATCCACCCCCTTGGTGCCGATGGCCTCTTCGCTCAGTTTATCGGCAAAGTCCTGCACTGCGGATGTTACCTGCTGATGGTGCTGATCGTGCAGAGGTATGCCTGCTTCGGGTGGCTCTGCCTTGAACTGACGTGCACACTCAACAAAGGTGAGTTCGTCGAGCTCTCCATTCTGCTTGACGAAGTAGAATGCGTCGCGGCGTCGGTTGCGGATAAAACAGAGGGTGGTGAGCGCTTTTGTTTTGTCGCGTCGACCGGTTCTGGCCCGTAACGGCATGTTTTTGATATAGCGGAATTTTTCGGGGTGCAGCTCTTTAAATTTGCGGAGGGCCATCAGATAAACCAGGTGTTCATCGCGCTCCTCTTTGAGATTTTTTTCAAACAGGCCGAAGTTATCGACCAGCTCATCCAGAGAGTATATCTGGCTGTCCTCTCCAAGGGCGGAGTGAAAGGCCTGCAGTTTCATGACCGCTCTTTTATTCAGGGCGATATCATCGTCAACCTTGGCGGTGGGATAGAAGATGTAGTTATGGATTTCGGCGGATTGAGATCCTATGCGGTTTAAACGGCCTATGCGCTGCATCAGGCGGGTTGAGTTCCACGGGGTGTCGTAGTGAACAATGCTATTGGCGCGGTGCAGGTTGACACCCTCAGCGAGAACCTCTGTGGTTATAATGATATTATAGGCATTTCTGTAATCTGATTTTAATATATTGGCATCAAAGTTCTGTTTGATGGCTGTTCGCATTGCCTGTCGGTTGCCGGCATCAATACAGAGGATTTTATCCAGACCATACTGCTTGAGCGATCTGTATATGTGGTTTGTTGTATCCTTTGATTCGGAGAAGACGACCAGTTTCTTTGTCGGATTCCGCGCGGGATCAAAGAGAGTGTTGTTGATGTACTCAATGAATGTATTCATCTTCGGATCATAGTCGATCCTATCCCATCTCATGACCAGCTCTGCGAGGAGGGCCTGGTCGTGCTTTAATCCATCGAGAAGCTCCGGTTCAAAGTCAGCCGGTGTGCACTCCTGTATGGTCGGGTCGGTATAGCGTTTTTCATTGATAAGTTCAATAAGTTCATCTTCGCGCTCATCAACAATATAATCCGTCACCCGCAGGTTGGGGGCAATATAGATGCGGCCGTTTTCAAACATAGAGACCATGGCCTCGGTGGCCCGCAAAAAACGTCCCAGCGACTCTTTGAACGCATAAAAACTGCTGTCAATGCGTTTAACCAGCAGAATGCGCATTATCTTTGCCAGTTGAGATGAAAGCAGGTCGGCATTGGAGTAGAGCGCTTTTTTATCAGGCACTAAAAACTCTATGGCTCTGTAACGGCTATAGGTTAATCCATTATCAACACCCCGGAGAACATCCATTGTCCGGTCGTAGAGTTTTTCGAGGGGAGCATCCATCTGATAGAGGATTTTTTCCGGCGGCAGGACTGTTGGAAATACAATACCCTGCTTTGTCAGGTCGGTTGCATACTCATCATTCTCAAGAAGGTCGGTGCGGGTTCTGCGCACTGTCAGCGGCTTGATCACCTTTTCCCGCATCAGGGTATATATTTCGCCGGTTATTATCTGAGCCTCTTTCAGAGAGGCTTTTTTCATCGCTTTCTTGTAGGCATCACTGCACTGATTGAAAAAGCTCTGGAGATTTGAGATTTCCAGGGTGGAGTCTTTACCATCCTGAAATAGGAATACCAGGTTGCGAATATCTTCAGGTCGGTTATTCAGAGGGGTTGCAGAGACAAGTATGATCTTTTTCTGAGCAAAGCTGCCATCAGGAAGCTGTTGAAGGGTTGGACTTTTGCAGAGTCGCTGGAGTGCGTCATAAGCCTCGGCGGTATCGTTGCGGAACTTATGGGCTTCATCAACGATAATCAGATCATAGCTGCGCGGATTTTTGATCTTATGCAGGCTGCCGTTAGTTATGATCTTGAAATTGTGCAATCCGAATTTATCCAGCGTCTCCTGCCAGTTATCTTTCAGGGCTGGAGGGAGAACAATCAGCGTTTTACTCACATGTGAGGGATAGCCGTTGGTATAGAAGAATTTCTTGGCTATCAGTGCAGCAATAACCGTTTTGCCAAGACCGACCACATCAGCCAGGAAGAACCCGTTGTGTCTGCGCAGCAGCTCAAAGCCCTGATTAACGGCATCTACCTGATAAGAGAGCTTCATGAAACCTTTAGGAAGATCTGATACCGAATTGGGGTCGAACTCAATACTCGATCCAAAGTATTCGATAAGAAACTTTATATAGACCTCATAAGGGGAGAAATCGGTATTGAGGAAGGTCTCTTTTTTCAGTTTGCCAATTTCTACAGGCAGAATAGAGACCGACTCCTTCCAGAGCTTTTCAAATTCACCAGTTGCAAATTGGACGTCATCATATTCGCTTAACAGCACATTAAACTCATAGTTTGCTGACTCTGTTTTGCCTAGCCCGGCCTCAGTCAGATTTGATGAGCCGGTAATGACATGACCGGACTTATGTTCATTAAAGGGTTCCGGTCGGAAAATATAGATTTTGGCATGCAGGTTCTTTTCAGGATGGGCGCGGATCTCGATTTTCTGAGTGGCGATATCCTCGACAAACTGCAGTATGCCATGCTCAACCTTACGTTCATATGCAGATGTTTGAATATCCTGCTTAATGCCCCGGAGAAACAGATCGATTGTCTGCTGGGCATCGCCTTTAAAAAGAAGTCCCTTTGTCTGGAATTTTGCAATGAGTTCATCAACATTGATACCGACTAATATGCGGATATTTGGAACATCATCGAGATAAGGGCGGATAGAAAAGTAGCCGGATGCATAGAAATATCCAACCAAAGCATCAAAGAATTCAATGTCGGGATTATGCTTAAATACACCTGCAAACTTATTGAGAAGCGTATTATCCCCCTCATTTGTAAAAAACTTTGTGCTCACGCCACTCCCTCATTGAAAACAAAACAAACTTAATACTAATGCAGCGAAGCCGCAACCAAACTTAACCCTTGTGATATACAAATCTTTTCTCATTCATTGATCAGTTGTGTTATATGCATCACTGCATTAGTCAACAACGCTACGCGTTGCATAGAATAAAAAACTGCATTATAATGAGTTAATATGTCATATAGTCATATCAGAGGAGGAAACCATTTCAACCTTTTTAACCACTTCAACTATCGCAAATCTCTTGTTTTTTGTGACAGAAGTTGAGCTAATAGCTATTAATATAGTACGCTTATCTTCAGGTAAATTAAATATAAATAATGAGATGTTGTGAATTTTTTTTAATAACCAGATTTAGTTTGGTTTATTTGCGAAAGAATTGCGGTTTGAAGGCATGTTTTTAGGGAATAGGGAGTTGGTCCGTCTTCGCCCTC
Source organism: Kiritimatiellia bacterium (assembly GCA_027858965.1). Lineage (GTDB taxonomy): Bacteria > Verrucomicrobiota > Kiritimatiellia > RFP12 > UBA1067 > M55B167. The sequence continues at coordinate 16,656 of JAQIBS010000143.1, read as the reverse complement.
TGGGCTACGCCCCGACACGGCTGGAAGATTGGGTTACATTGAACATCCCATAAATGCACCGGAGGTTTTGAAACAATCTCAGAAACCATGTTAGCCAGCATGCTCTGATTATCTTCGGCTGAAAGCTTGAGCTTCAAGCAACATGGTTTGAGAAACCTGGCTCAAATGACCAATTAAAGACAATGGCAAGACATATCACAAGAGCTTAATTTGGTTGCGGTCCCGCTCAGCGGGGCAGCTTTAGTTCACTTATCCTCAATCCGAACCAGTTCGACATCGTCCAGATAGAGGGTGGCAGTCACGGCTTCTTTGGTTCGTTTTTCCAGAGACATGCCACCTTTAACGGCGCCTTCAGGAACCACAAAGATCTTCTCCAGCTTCTGCCAGGTTCCCAGTCGGGAGAGATCATAGCTCGGCGTATAGATATATACACCTATCGCATCACCCCACTTTCCATCTGTAAACACAAAGAAAACTCTAAGTGCATTAAAAAATAAGTTGAAAGATAACGGAATAGGACTGCTAGGTTAAGATTCGCAGATACGTATTTTTTCAATCACAGATCTCCGGAATTTGCTCTGGCAGTTACTTTTTCAAAACACAAGCGGAAATACAATATCGCCCAGCAATAATCCGCTACTTTAACAAAATATTACAACAGTATTATCAAACTGCGTTGACTTTATCACCCCTGACCAATTATAATAAATACACAATCTTGTTATTCAGAGAGCATTATCTGGTTGTGTCACGGTGATGCACAGTCCGTTCTTTATTAAATCGTTGGGAGTTTTGTAATATGAAAACCATCATACTGAGTATAGTATTAGCAGTGACGTGTGTGCTTTCGGGTGCAACACAAACACTACGATCAGCAGGCACTCTGCTGGTCGATCTCTCCGCCGAATCCTTGACCGCCGCTGATGGGGATGCCATTACACAGTGGACGAACACGGCCTCGCTGGGCGGTGATTTCGCGGCACTCTCTGGAAATTCGGGGGCATCCTTCACCAACAGCCTGCTCGGCCGAAAGGCCTTGATTTTTGACGGAACCGCGCAGAGCGTCCTGACCAACAGCACCGTACCCACGTCGCTGACTAGCAGTAAGCCCTGGACGGTTGAAAGCTGGATCTGGATTCCCTCCCTGTCTGCCCCTAAGTCCGTTTACCTTTCATGGACGCAGGATACCGGACCAAGCGGGACAAAGATGATGCTCCGCTATGATTCGGGCAATACCGCCGTCGACCATATGAATAACACAATTGGTTTCAGCTATGGCACGCCTTCCGCGGGAACATGGCATCATATTGCTGCAACCCGCTCCTCTTTCGGCATTGAGCGCCTTTATGTGGATGGCAATTTCCGTACAATTTTTGCAGCTACGATCAATCTGGAATCCGGCAAGCCGTTTGCAATTGGGGGCGTATTGAGTACCAATCTGGCCCAATATACAAACTTCTTTGCCGGAGCTCTTTCACGGGTACGCATTCATACGGGAACGCTCTCTGAACAGGACATTCTTAACAATTATCTGGCTGACGCACAGGCTTACAATGCGGCCGGCAGTACAACCTGGACCGGCGGTTCAGCCAACTGGAACGCAACAGCCAACTGGACCAACGACACTGTGGGCACTTCCGGTAAAGCGGTCCAAATTCTCTCCGGCAGTGTAAGCGTGACCAACAGTGTGGCACCAGGCCTGCTGGAAGAGCTGGATATCATTAACGGAACCGTTGAGCTGACAGAGAGTGGTTCGAGGATCGACACCAAAACTCCATTCATCCTCGGAAGGGATTCGGAGAATACAGCCACCCTTAATCTGGAGCGTGGAACCATTGCCGTCTCGTCGAGCAGAGGCCCTGCTTTCATTGACATGGGGTTCAATGGTGCCGAATCAACTCTGTCGCTAGGCGGCATGGATACCATGGCGACGCTTTCCGCCTCGCGCATACAGGCTTTCGCTGACGGCACTGCCGACATTCAAATCAGGAGCGGTGCGCTTCTTGAGCTGGACGGGGTTCAATCTGATACCCTGACAAACACTTCGATGAGTGTCGCAGGCGGAACGCTTCGTAACAGGTCGGGTTCCACGATGGGCTATCTTCACAATATCCCACAGGTTAAGATCTCTACCGGTGGCGTAATCTTCGACGCGGTTGCCGGCTCAACCATGGCAGTTGCCTCCTCCCTTCTGCACGATGATTCCGATCCCGCTGGTGGCGGACTGCGGAAAACCGGTTCGGGAACGCTTGTCCTCAGCAGCACCAACACCTATGCGGGCGACACTTCAGTCGAAGCCGGTGTGCTCGCTTTATCACCCCGCCTACTGGATGGACTGGTCTACCAGTTGGATTCAAGTTCAAATGCACTTTCAACCCTTCAGATGGATGCGGCATCGAATGTCGTGTCCTGGGCGGATGCGAACGATTCGGGCATTCTGTTCACCACCAACAAAACCGAGATAAGTCCTGTCTATGACTCCACCCTCTTCGGAGGACGCGGCGGTCTGCGCTTCACTCGCGATTCAACCATCTGTCGTCTCGCAGCCAACCGTGAAACCCGTGTGCAGAGTGTCTTTGCCGTTATATCCACGACCAGCGGCAACAACAATGGCGGTCTATGGGGCAGCTCGGAGAACGACTACGGCATTCGTGTATATCCGTCCTACATTGAGTACGCAGGCAACGCCAACGATTTCGCATCAACCGGCTGGATGTATATGAACGGCATTTCAGGCAAAGCATTGACGATCGGCCAACCAATCGTAATGACGGCGATCTCCGGCAGCGCACGGAACTGGACCACGGCCATCGGCGATTACTGGGGAAATACGACACATCGTCGCGTTTACAAAGGGGATATCGCAGAGATTCTGGTTTACGACCGTCGCCTTGATGACCACGAGCGTCAGGAAGTGGAGGCCTACCTGATGGCAAAATGGCTCGGGACAGTTCCCGCACCGCAATTCAGTTCAACCCTGCTGCCGGAAAACACAGCCATGAGCATCCAGAGCGGAGCCTCCGTAGAACTCGGCGGAACCTCCGCCCAACTCTCATCCCTCAGCGGTGTGGGCAGTATTGGCAACAAAGGTTCAGCCTTATCCACATTGAAAGTAGGCGGGCTGGATGCCAGCAGCATTTATACTGGATCCATCACCGGCAACGTTGCATTAACCAAAATTGGTAATGGCCAGATCGAGCTGGCAGGAATGAACACCTACGAGGGTGCTACAACAGTGGAAGCAGGAACACTCCGGCTGATCACAGGCATCTATTCGGTTACAGGACTCGTCTACCGTCTGGACGCTTCCCTAACCAACACTATCAACACCCTCATCGACGGTTCAAATGTAACCAGCTGGGCGGATGCGGAAGGATCTGAATTCTCCTTCCATCAAACAGCTTCAACGAACTGCCCGGTCTATGATGCCACGCTCTTCAGCGGACGCGGAGGTATCCGTTTCGGTATTGGCGGACGCAAACGAATGGTTGCCGCTTCCACAACGAAAGCACAGACGGTCTTCGCGGTGAACATGCTTCGCGATATGAGCAATGTGGATAACTGCGGCTTGTGGGGTGAGAGCGGGGCAGATCATAACGGCATCCGTATAGGCAGTGGCAATGGATGGAGATTTCCGGGCGACGGTAATGATTTCCATCAAATATCCGCGGGTGGCAGCTTTTATATCAACGGGGTCATATCCAACAATATAGCCATCGTTGGTGCGCCCTATCTGCTCACCTCGGTCAGCGGTTCACAGAAGAACTTCAAAGCTGCGATTGGAGACTATTGGTTTTCAGCATCATATACGCAACGGTACTACCGTGGCGAGGTGGCGGAAATTCTGGTGTATGACCGCCAGCTGACTGATCTGGAGCGGAAGACGGTGGAAACGGCCCTGATGGCTAAATGGTTCCCTGAAAATGACGGCCCCATCATCCCAGAGAGCGCTGCAGTTTCCGTTGCAACCGGAGCGACACTGGATCTTTCTGGCGGCACGGTCACTATTGCCTCCCTCGCGGGCAGCGGCATGGTTTCCAACGGCACGTTGACCGTCACAGGAAATATCTCACCCGAGGGCACCCTGAAGTTTACAGCAACACCGACACTGACAGGAACTCTCATGCTGGATATTCTAGCGGATGGTTCCTGCGACAGTTTAGCTGTTAACGGACCGATTGATGTTTCGGGGCTGGATCTGGTCCTTAACCTTCCGGAGACTGTACCGACCGTCGGTTCCTATACTTTGGTTAGCGCTTCCGGGGATGTTACCGGCACCTTCGCAAGCGCAACAACTGAAGGCCCCTGGACTCTCGTCTACAACCCCTCATCCATTCAGCTCATCTATGCCAGCGGCACCCTGATCATGGTCCGGTAAACAGAGCTGATAGATCTGAATCAAAAAGAGACGGAAATAATAGCAATCTACAGAAGGAGATAAAAATGAGTCATGAATACAGACCTGTATCAGTTGGAAACTGGGTGATGACGATGCTGCTAATGTGCATCCCTTTTATAAACATCATTCTGCTGTTTGTCTGGGCATTTGGAAGCAACACAGAGGTCAGCAAAGCCAACTGGGCCAAGGCAACTCTTGTCTGGTTCCTGCTAGGTTTTATCATCTGGATCTTCTTGTTCTTTGTTTTCGGGGTAGGCGCGGCATTGCTCTCTGCTACCGCTTAAGCCGCATACAGATTGATAGCTTTTCGCCTGACGAAACCCTTACAGAGAAATAATACGGGAATCAGCATACACTACAAAGGCAAACTGGATAATTTGTCAACTATCACTTATTTGATGGTTGAACTGGAAGATATTGCAAACGGCATTGGATGGGTATGTACTCGTCTGGATGAAGATTAGAACAAACCATGTAATGCTGAAAATTACTCTGGCCGAGTTAATCAAAACATGCAACTTTTTTCTGTTGCTTTTTTTCCAAAGAAAGCTAAACTATCTATAGCATATAGATGGTAGTAATTCGGAGGGTTTACCTGAGTAGTTACGAATTTAAAAAACAGTTAAAAGCTTTTAACTGGCATATCATCTTGATCAGTTACTGAAACGTAGAAGGAAGTGTATCTTATGAACGATTCGTCAGCGCGTACAGGGTTTTGTTGTTTTTTGTTGGCATGGATGCTTGTGATCGGAAGTATACCGCAGCAAGCCTATGCAATTCCACTGGGAATCGGCTATCGCGAAACACTGGACCTGAACGTGCAGGATGCGACAACATCGAACCTGACGGACCGGCTCCTGATATCGGGCGGGACACTCAATAAAACAGGCGGCGGTACGCTCGCTCTGGCCGCATCGAACCTGACACAACAAACTGACGGTACCATCATCATCCGCAATGGCACCCTGCACGTTAAAGCCGACTCGAATACAACGGTTGCACCAGCCCCTTGCCCTATGGATATCATGACGCAAGCGGCCTTCTGGGTGGACGCATCAACAAATGTGATTGCGGTTTCATCAAACGGCAACACCTATGCGGACACCTGGCTGGATGTACGCGAAACGAACACGGTGGCCCCCTACTCTTATGTTCGCGCCGTAGCGAGCACGGCATTGACAAACTGCACCCCGCAAGTCCAGCTGAATGCCGGTACAGACGGCCAGCAACCCTCCATCTGGTTCGGCGGGTTTGGATCCTTGCGGACAATGACCTGGACGACCCCGGCCGGACAAGTGGCTGACATCAACAACATCTGCCATGTATTTCTGGTACATGGCGTCTTTAACTCCTACGGATATATTCTGGGAACACTGTCAAACCCACCTGACTTTCACATTCACGATTCCGGAGGTGGACGCATCTCTTACATGATCTGGCACCCGAGCGAATGGTCGACTACCGTTGTCCGGCAAGGCCGCACATATCTGGATGGCGAACGGATTGATGGCACCACCACCCGGCCAAATCAGGGGTGGCAGCTGTTGGAAGTAGCATTAGGCACCCGAACAGCCCATGCCGCCAACTTTTTCAATGACCGCAATATCATCACTTACGGCAAGCGGGTTGGCGGTGACAACCTGTGCGAAGCGCTTATCTTCACCAACCACCTTTCAGAGACAGACCGGCTCTGCGTCCAGCACTATCTCCGTCAGAAATGGCTCGCGCCGGAACCGATCGATACCCTTTCGGCAGCTGCCGGTACGTCTGGCACGATCATTACAGAGGTGGCTGGCGGCAGCGAAATTAGCGCCCGTCTGAATGGCAGAGGAACCATACAGAAAGAGGGCGAAGGCACAACGCTTCTTGAAGACCATCTAACCGTAGAATCCGTTTTCCGGTCTGCATCCCTTCTCAGCGGCATCCTGGACGCACACATTCCCGTACCGCTCTCCCTGACAGCGGGTGACCGCGTGACTGCCGTGAATACCGCCCTCACGGTGACGCATGATGCTGGAAGCAATCGAATTATTAAAGACGGCTCCGGCTACGTAACCTTGAGTTCTATCCCGCAGGATGTCAGCCATCTGTCCGTCAATGCAGGAACACTGATTCTGACAACACCCTCTACCGACACATCGTTTGTCACGGAAACAAGCGGCAGCATTACAAACGCCAGTTTTGAGCAGGAACAGGTAACCGTCAACCGCCGGATCATCCCGGACGGAACAACCTATTGCGGCTGGACAGCTTTCTCACCGCCGGTCGCAGAGGGTGCCGGAAACGACATATCCATTTTCAACAGAAACGTCGCAACAACATCGCTCTGGCCATGCAATTACGATGCACCCGATGGCAATCAGGTGCTGGCAATGAAACGCGACAGTTCTGTTACAACCACGCTCACGCTACCCGTTGCCGGCGTGTACGATATCTCTTTCTACACATCTGGACGTACAAACTACGGGAATCATGAATTCGATCTCTGCATCCTTAACGGTACAGACACAAATCGTGTGGCGACGGTACAGACAACCCCGCAGCCCTATGAGCGTCAGACCTTCCGTCTGCCGTGGCTGGCAGCGGGTGAGCACACCCTGCTTCTGCACCGCAACGGACTGGGGGTCGATAGTCTGGGGACAGTGGATGATTTCTCCGTGCGACTGTTTTCGGAAGTGCCATCGGACAGTTTAAAGATCTTTAACGGTGACTTTGAATTGACGGGTTATCCGCGCAACCCAACGGCATTCGCCACCTCAAACTTCGCGTCTGGCTGGGTCTTCTCCTCGACAAACAACGTGGTTACCGCTGGCATCACCATGTCCGCATCCTCTTCCGCCTTCTACACACCATCCGCCGCCTACGGATCGGTCCAGCTGGGCATTTACAGCAACGGATTCGCCTTGTCCACAATGACGCTACCGGCAGGCACATATCAGCTCCAGGCCGATATTTGCAACTGGAACTGCAACTTACTCGGCAAATATCTTTACGGCACCCAGCAGCTCAAGGCCACGATCACACGAACCTCTGGGGAGAACATTGATCTTGGCACAAAATGGAACACAGGAAGTATCCTTTCTGCAACGATGTGGCCTACGGCGTTTGCCGTAACAAACAACGAAACCGTAACGTTGACGCTGGCCGGTCAAGCCGCGAGGGCGGGAATGCTGGTGGACAATCTTGTCCTTCTTCCGCAAACAGAGTCCATTATCCAGAATGGTGGATTTGAGAGCGGCAACACTGCGTGGAATCTGATTTTCGATCAGAGTGAGATTACAAAAATGAATGCTACTATATCGGATTACACCAGCTCAACCATTTATTACGGCTACACGTTCTTTGAAGGTGCCAAATGCCTGCGTCTGACACAAACAGGCGCAGCCGTACAGACGGTAACGTTCGATGAACCTGGAACCTACTGCCTGACTTTTCACGCGATCTCCCGTGTTGACCATGGTGATCCAGCCAGCCACGGACAAAACCCCGTTGCGGCATGGATAAGCCGGGCTGGCGTCACCAATCAGATCGGATACGTCAACACATACGATGCCTTCTTCCGACGTCATGAATTTTATTTCAAGGTTGCGGCTGCAGGGAGCTATGACATCGGCCTGCAGGGGCAGGACAGCCGTCCGAATGGAGACCAGACCGCCATCATTGATGTTGTTTCAGTAGAAAAAGTTGAGTCGTCAGATGCGGGAGCATTAATTCCTGAATCGGCGACGCTGGATGTCGCCGCTGATGCCAGGCTGTATCTGAACTACACCGGCACTGTTTCAGTGGATACCATCCGGTATGGCGGCCATACACTGACGGGAATTATCAGCAGCGAAACATATCCTGAATTCATCTACGGTTCGGGAGAACTCTACAGTACAGCAAAGGGAACACTGATACTGTTGAGATAGGCGCATAGCGACTGCCAGCATGTTTGGCTCATAGAGCCAACTCTACATCGCTTCGCTATTCCCTAATCAGAACCTGATCATCACTGGTTTGAGCGGATCGAGCGTAAAACGATATGCACCGAATTTCATTTTTTCGGGTGCATCACCGAATTCAACGGTGATATTTTTCATTGAGTTATCGAGCAGTATTCGGGCTTCGGCGGGTTCATTACCACCATTAACTACAAGAACATAGGTCTCGCCCTTGTATGACCAAACTCGTCCCTCTACCTGCGATGGTTTAATCCAGCTGAATTCCGGCACCGGATCGATTGAGAGCATGACAGGGATAAAGCTTTTAATCTCTCCTGCCATTGTACAGACCTCCGCCCACCGTTTTTCAAAGGGATCGCGTTCAGCCATTTTATAGAGATCAAAGTATGAGTAGAAAACGAGACCGTTCGCACCTGCGGCTATAGACTGCCAGGCCATGGTACGCATTTCATCCAGGGTCGGAGCCCGACTCTCATCCCGCTCTTTGCCTTTCCTGTATCCCCCCCAGTCAAAGACCTGCGGCACCTGCCACATGGGACGCATACCAAAACTCTGATCACGCGTGGTGCGAGTCCACTCCAAAGCCATGCCGGCAGGCTTCTTTGGAATAGGGTATGGATCGGTTCCTATGATATCAAAACTGGAAAGGTAGGAACGCACCTGATTATATTGATAGAGAACAACCCAGGTGGGGTGATCAGGATCAAGTTCCTCCATCAGATCACGACGGGCGTTGAGCCGATCGATCATACTCAGGGGAAGCTCATCATTTATATACCAGGCCAGCAGAGCCGGATGATCTTTAAACTGCGTCACCTTATCTTTAATAAAGGCAAGCTCCTGCTCGTGAGTTTTGATGTTTCCTGGTGCCCAACGGGTGCCACTGTAAATACCCTTGACTGAATAGATAATCTTGAGGCCATTGCTGTGCACCATATCGACCTGTTCCCTGTTCTGGGTACCATAAGGCATCAGACAGTTGAACGGGCCCTGCGCATATGTTTCCAGCCTGTCCTTTTTAATCGAAGACCAATACATCCCGAGAGGGAAGAATGGCTTGCCTTCAACAATCGTACGTCGATGCTGATCGATATATACCTTTCTCACCGGCATTTTATCAACGCGCTTCAGTCGGGCCTCAGCATGCCCCTTCAGCTTCCCCCCATCAGCCAGAAGCCTGAATTCCACGCTATACACTCCCGCTTTAAATTTTGATGTGTCAATCTCTATACCAGCGGAGTCTCCTGTCATAAAGTCAGCGGGACTACTTAAAACAATTTGGTCATCGGCGGCTTTAACCGAGAAAAGAGCTTTGACACCATCCATCTTAACATTTGCCGCTCCTAGCGCAAGTTCAACACGATATTTCACAACACCACCATCGCAGGTATCGCGATAAAGAGAGCTGCATATCGTGCCAACCAGAGGCGGAATGTAGCGGGTCACCTTAATATCATCAAACCAGGCTTTACCGGTCATTCCTTTTCTAACATATGGAGAAATGCTCATTGTAGCTGCATCTGCAGGAATCTTAGCAATCCCGTTAATCAGCTTCCATCCATCACTTGTTCGTCTGATACCATGCGGGTAAATGCCCCCGAGAAATTTACCTTTGGCGTCATTCCATTGCACGCAAAGCGTAGCTCCATTATCGGAGCCCATCAGTTTTTCGGTTTTGACCCACACCGAAATACTATACTGAGAACCCTGTTGCAGATCAATTTTTTGACTAGGGAATGAATAGAACTTGGGATCACTATTCTCAAACTGCAATCCTCGGCTGTTATTACGACCGGCGCCATCCCTGATTGTATAAACCGGTTTGACCTCATTCCAGGCAAGAGGACGTCCCTCTGCATTAAGCTCCTCAAACCCGGAGTTCTTTACCAGATTTTTCTGTGCATGTACAAAGATTGTACTCATCAATATTAAAACAGCGATCCATCTCATTACATTATCCCTTAATAACTTTAATTTTACAAAACTTATAACAAACTGATTTTCAAACTATAGCCAATCCGAAAAGCACCGAAGGGACGTGACATACAGACCAATTCATGAAGACCTTCCTATGTCTCGCCCTTTCAGGGCTCATGGTTCTGTTGTACAGCCACCCAGGGCGTTGCCCTGGGCTGGTATGTGAAACCCTTTCAGGGCATAGCCCCTTTTCAGATAGCGTCAAACTAGAGTAACTATACTTTCTCACCTGGGATCAGGCAATGAAATTTTACAGTCGACAGTTTTCAGACTACAGACTACAGATTACGGACTACAGACTACAGACTACAGTTGACAGTTCAAAATCGAGAAGCGCCTTTTCCAACTCCAACACTCAAGCACTCCCACTCTTCTTGTCCAGTCCTGACCTCACACCTCCCTAACCCATCCACCTCCCTAACCCATCCACCTCACTAATCCCTCCAGCTCCCTAACCCCTATCCCCTCACACCAACATTTTCCTCTATCCAAACCCCGAAATAAGCTACCGCGTTAAAAAAATATAAAATTTTTTCTGATACTCACAATGTTACAAAATTGGCAATAACCAGCCTATTATCGCAATATTTATCCATTTAGAAACTGTTCTAGCTACAAAAAGCCATAAATAGAACCTAAGTTATCGATAAAATCATATCAATTATTAAGAAAAACTATAATTTTAAGAAAAACATTTGTTTTTAACGGATTATTCTTTGCACTGACCGCCTCTTTTTGAGATAATTCACCGCAATTTTTACAACCCCGCCCGTTTGTCAGGTACAAACCAATTTAAGCACAGGAGGTGAAAACCGTGAGTACCGAAACAACCCCGGCTAAAAGCGCCGAAACCCTAACACTAACAAAAGAGTTAAAAGCTTTTATTGCCGAATGGAAAGAGAAACCAGGAAACCTGATCATGGTGTTGCACCGAGTGCAGCAGGAATTCGGGTATATTCCGCGTAACGTCGCATTTGAGGTGGCCGATCTTCTTGAGGTGCCGCTAGCCAAAATATATGGTGTCATCACATTCTACAACTTCTTCAAACTGTCCAAGCCCGGTCGCAATCAGATTCAGGTTTGCATGGGCACAGCTTGCTACCTTAAAGGTGGTGAAGATATTATAGCTGAAATTGAAGGTATTTTAGGAGTTGGACTTAATACAGTTACCCCGGACGGCGAATTTTCAGTAGAGGCTGTTCGCTGTATCGGATGCTGTGGTCTTGCCCCTGTAATGGTTATTAACGGCGAAGTTTACGGAAAGGTCCAAACAAAAGACCTGCACGGAATCATCGCTGAAATCAGAAAGGTCTAATTTCCTGTGCATGCCTGTGTATGTGATTATATTACTGACCTCGTTCAAAATTCAATCGAAGCGCAGGCATCACATATACAACTGGATGTTTACACGGGACCAGAAGTAATTCGTATTCGAATCTCTGATAACGGTAAAGGGATGAGTAACTCCACACTCAGCAAAGCTGTCGATCCTTTCTACAGCGAAGCAGGCAAACATGATCATCGCCGTGTGGGACTTGGGCTACCGCTCCTTTATCAGACAGCGGAAGCTGTTAATGGAACAGTAGATATCCAGTCAACCCCGGGAAAGGGTACAGTCATCGGATTCACATTTGATGCCACTCACGTGGATACCCCCCCGCTAGGCGACCTCGCCTTAACAGTGATTGGATTAATGACTTTTTCTGAGCAGTTCAACCTTGAACTTAACAGAGAAACCCAAAGGGACAGCTATCAGATATCACGAGCTGAACTTGTCGAGACTCTGGGAAACCTGGAAGAGACCACGAATTTAATTCTGGCAAAAGACTTTTTAAAAGATCAGGAACAACACCTGAAACAATAGGGAGATATTATGGCTAAGCTGACACTTGACGATTTGCGCAAATTGCGCGATACAAAGCAACAGGCAATGAAAATGCGCAACCCTGAAGACAAACAAGCGCAGATCATTGTAGGAATGGGCACATGCGGTATTGCCGCCGGAGCCAAAGAAACTTTTAACGCTATCATCGAAGAACTGAATGATCAGAACATAACAAACGTACTGGTCCGTCAGACGGGCTGCATGGGACTTTGTCATTCAGAGCCTACAGTTGAAGTGGTAGCAGAAAATATGCCTTCCGTTATCTACGGTAATGTAGATGCTGACCTTGGTAGACAAATTATCACAAAACACATTATTAACAAAAAAATGATTGATAACCATATTTGCGATAAACCCGCAATGGACATTATTCAATAAGCAGGAAAAATCAGAATGGCTTACAAACAATACATCTTAATTTGTGGCGGCACAGCCTGCGAGTCCAACAAGGGAATCGAGCTGCATGACGCTCTTAAAAAAGCGATTGAAGACAACGGTCTGATTCAGGACGTACAGATAGTTCGCACGGGCTGCCTGGGATTCTGTGAAAAGGGCCCGATTGTCAAAATTCTACCTCAGGATACTTTCTACGTTGAAGTTAGGCCCAAGGACGCCCAAGAAATCGTTAAAGAACATATCGTCAAGGGACGTATCGTTGAACGCCTGCTCTATGATAAGAGCCAGAGCAAAACAAACGTCGGCGTTGAAGGAATCGATTTCTACCAGAAACAGTTCCGCATTGTTCTCAGAAACTGCGGTGTTATCGATCCGGATAAAATTGATGAGTATATTGCCCGTGACGGCTATAAAGCACTGGAAAGAGTTCTCTTTGAGATGACCCCCGAGGGTGTGATTGAAGAGATGAACATTTCCGGTCTGCGAGGCCGCGGTGGTGCTGGATTCCCGACTGGCCGCAAATGGTCATTTGCTGCAGCTCAGCCTGACGGACAGAAATATATGGTCTGTAACGCTGATGAAGGCGACCCCGGTGCATATATGGACCGCTCCACCCTTGAGGGTGACCCGCACTCCATCCTTGAAGCCATGACGATCGCAGGATATGCCATTGGTGCCAACAAGGGCTACGTTTATATCCGTGCCGAATATCCGCTGGCCATCCAACGCCTGGAAAACGCAATCGCACAGTCAACCGAATATGGTCTACTGGGCGAAAACATTCTCGGCAGCGAATTTTCATTCACCATTGAGCTGCGTCTCGGTGCTGGCGCATTTGTTTGCGGTGAAGAAACTGCACTGCTGGCTTCCATTGAAGGTAAGCGCGGCATGCCCTCACCTCGTCCGCCATTCCCGGCTGTTAAAGGTTTATGGGGATGCCCCACGGTTATCAACAATGTTGAAACACTGGCAAACATTCCTATTATCATGCTTAAGGGTGCAAACTGGTTCAATAAAATCGGAACCGCAACCACAAAAGGCACCAAGGTATTTGCTCTGACCGGGAAAATCAAAAACTCCGGTTTGATTGAAGTACCAATGGGAACAACGCTGCGTGAGATCATCTTTGATATCGGCGGCGGCATTAAAGACGGAAAAGAGTTTAAAGCGGCTCAGACCGGCGGACCTTCCGGCGGAATGATTCCTCCTCAGTTCCTCGACACACCAATCGACTACGAAAGCCTAACCGAAATCGGTTCAATCATGGGCTCAGGCGGTCTGATTGTTATGGACGAAGATGACTGTATTCCAGATATCACAAAGTTCTATCTTGACTTCACTGTAGATGAATCCTGTGGTAAGTGCGCCCCCTGCCGTATCGGTGGACGCAAGCTGCTTAACTACCTGGAGAAGATCTGCCAAGGAACAGGTACAGCGGATGATATCCAGAACATGAAGGATATCAGCGAGGCCATGAGTCGTGCATCACTTTGCGGATTGGGGCAGACAGCCTCTAACCCGATAAAGTCAGGGCTGCGCTACTTCATGGATGAGTATATTGAGCATATTGACGACAAGAAGTGTCGCGCCGGCAAATGTAAGAATCTGCTGAGCTACACAATTAACGAAAATAAGTGCGTTGGTTGTACAGCCTGTGCGCATGTCTGTCCGGTTGACGCAATTACCGGAGAAAGAAAGCAGGCTCATACAATTGATCAGGATAAGTGCATCAAGTGCGGTCAGTGCTTCGATGTCTGTAAATTCCAGGCTGTTTCTCGTTCTTAATCGGAAAGGTTTTTTACAATGTCTATGGTACAACTAGAAATCAATAATATCCCTGTCGGAGTTCCGGCAGGCACAACTATTCTGAAAGCCGCTCAGTCGGTTCAGATTAAGATTCCAACTCTCTGTTACCACCCGGATCTGAAGCCATGGGCGGCTTGCGGTATCTGCGTCGTACGCTTAGAGGGATCACCCAAACTCCTGCGTGCCTGCTGTACAGCAGTTGCTCCGGGAATGAAAATAAAAACTCATGACGCCGACATCGTTCGTGTACGCCGCATAGTTCTTGAACTGATGCTGTCGAACCACCCGAATGACTGCCTGCAGTGTCCCCGTAGTGGAAACTGTGAACTTCAGAGTCTGGCATCAGACTTTGGTATCCGGGAAATCCCTTTCCCTATGGATATTCCTTCAATTCCGATTGATAATTCATCACCTTCAATTGTACTCAATCAGGAAAAGTGTATCAAATGTGGTCGCTGTGCAATTGTTTGTCAAGAGATGCAGAATGTATGGGCGCTCGAATTTATCGGACGCGGTGAAAACACCCGTATGGCCCCTGCTGCTGATGTATTACTTAATGACTCACCATGTATCAAGTGCGGTCAGTGTTCAGCTCATTGCCCTGTAGGCGCAATCTACGAGCACGATCACACCCGTCCTGTATGGGATGCACTCTGCGACGAAGATAAGTTCTGCGTTGTTCAGATCGCCCCGGCTGTACGTGTTGCCATTGGTGAAGCATTTGATCAGGAGCCCGGCACAATCATGACCGGACAGACCTATGCAGGTCTGCGCCGTATTGGATTCAATGCGGTTTTCGATACAAACTTCAGCGCTGACCTGACCATCATGGAAGAGGGTTCTGAATTCATTGAACGTTTCACTAAAGGTGGAACTCTGCCTTTGATTACATCATGCTGCCCGGCTTGGACAGACTGGATGGAAAAATACGCTAATGATTTCATTGATAACTTCTCCTCTGCAAAATCACCTCAGCAGATGCTGGGTGTAATGGCTAAAACCTACTATGCGGAAAAGATGGGCATTGATCCATCCAAGATCTACATGGTTTCAATCATGCCGTGTACTGCCAAGAAATATGAGATCACGCGCAGTGAAAACATGTTCGCCAGCGGACATCAGGATATCGACGTTGTTCTTACTACACGTGAAGCAGCCCGTATGTTCAAGAGCGCCGGCATCGATTTTGTCAATCTACCTGAAGAAGAACCGGATTCAATTCTGGGAGAATACACCGGTGCAGGCACACTCTTCGGTGTCACTGGCGGCGTAATGGAGGCAGCTCTGCGCACAGCGTACTGCCTGATCACAGCCGAAGACCAGCCCCCTTCAATCAATTTTGATGCCGTACGCGGCATGGAAGGCGTAAAAGAAGCTGAAATTGATATCAAGGGAACTAAAGTAAGAATCGCAGTTGCCCATCAGATGGGTAACGTAGAGCAGGTTCTTAATGCCATTCGTGAAGACCGTAAAAACGGGGTCAAGCCTCGTTACGACTTCATCGAGGTTATGGCCTGCCGCGGCGGATGTATCGGTGGTGGCGGACAACCTTTGGGTGCCACCGATGAAATTCGCAAGAAGCGTATTGCGGGACTGTACAGGGACGACGAGAAATCAACTATACGTATGTCACACCTGAATCCTCAAATCCAGAAAGCCTATGATGAATATCTTGGCACACCTCTGAGTGAGAAAGCTCACAAGCTTCTGCATAACCACTATCATGCAAAGAAACTTTACAACAAGTAAGAGACTTTGCTGATACACAGTTCAAGTTTAATGCGGAATTTCAAGGGCAAATCTGGAGGGACGGTGGCCTCACCGTCCGTGGTCCCAGAGCCTGGGACCCTCCATGCGTAATACGAAATGTTTCGGTTGATCTGGAGGGACGGTGGCCTCACCGTCCGTGGTCCCAGAGCCTAGGACCCTCCATGCGTGATTTGAAATCAATACCGATATTGGAAATGCAGTTCAAGAAACGATACTGCTAATTACTCACTCTTCTCCACAGCCCAGTGTGAATAGCCGTTTCTGACAAGCCACTCCGTGGCTCCTACATGTCCACGCCGGGCAGCATCTCTGCACAGATTAGCGGCCTTGATATGGTTTTGAGCAACCCCACGACCATACTCATACATCATTGCCATATTATAAGTGGCATCCAAACAACCACCTTTAGCCGACTTTCTAAACCAATCAACAGCCATATCATAATTACGGACAACACCCTCACCCCGCAAATACATCAT
>JAQIBS010000126.1 GCA_027858965.1 Kiritimatiellia bacterium | reverse complement strand
GAGGATTGGGGCGGGAGATGCATGAGGGATGAAAGGTTGTTGCATTGGGTGTGCATGGGGTGTGAAATGTCTCCTGTTATTTGATGGGGAGAATATCAGGAGTGGGTGGGGTTGTCAACAGTTTGAATATCTAAGAACTTACATAACGAATATTTGTGGCCGAGATGCTGGCTGATATGTACTCTTCGTATGGGGAGGGAGAGGATGCTGAGTAACTGGATGGAATTACGGTCCAAACAGTAAACCATAAATATTTCTTAAATGCGAAATCCTCCAGGGTCTGTGATGTTAAACAACTGGTGCCGCTCCAGTCTATAGGGTTTCCTGTCGGCAATGTGTCACTGGTGCCGACCTTGATCAGAGGTGCAATAGAACTTCCATAATACCCATTTCCGATTGTTACTTCAATGTCAGCTAACGGGCTGCCAAAAGGAGCACCGGAGTTAGCTGTTATTGTGTAGACATATCCGAAAGATTTTGCCGCAGCTACCACATGGTGTACCTCATAGAAAACGCCGTCGTATACTGTGAAATTAGGTCTTGAAGTTGTCGATCCTGATGTCATCGATGCGATCGCGGCAGCAACAACTCCCGGCCACTCACTGTATTGCGGGTCAGGGTCATAAGGATCAGTTACAAAATCTTCGGATGCAGATCCCTTATACCGTGTTGTTGCGGCTGCTGAAAAGGTATAGCCTGGGTGTTGGAGGCGGAGGTGACCGGAGCTGTGAAGAGCGAGATGGCCGTTTGATAGTGTAAGGTGCGGCATTGTTAAGTCTCCGGTGTATCGATTGTGACGGATGCGGCGGCGGTGAGTGTGGGGCAGATGGCATTGGGGAATGTCAGTTTGACCCGGAAGTCTTTCAGGACGGGAGCGGTTGCTGTGTCGTCAAAATAAGGACCAAGGGAGACCCAGAGCGAGAGGCCGTCCTCTCCTGATCCAGGGCTGAGGGGATTGTAAGCCGCTGATGCTGAGAGGTCGGTCTCGGAGTTGGCTCCACGGATTACCGGGCTGGTGGGATCGGCTGGGCGGGTACCTCCTAGAGGGATTTCATCGCCGTAGCCTTCTGATGCCAGCGCCTGAGTAAGCTTGGCTTTGAGATTACCGGATGAGTCTTTATATGGCATGACCACTTCCCGGGGTTTGATGGTACGGGCGGTGGTTTCATTGGCTGAGTCGGCGAAGGCGAAGGCGGCGGAGTCGAGATCTATGAGGTGCTTGACTGTGGCTGCTATATCAAGAATGGCCCGGCGCTTGACAGTTGACAGGCCAGCATATCCGGCTGTCTGGGCTAGATTGCCACTGCCGGTGAAGGCGGTGTCGGCCGGGGTGTTGGATCCATCCTTTATCTGCCGGCTGAATGAGTATTGCCGGTTGCGAGTGGCACGGAAGAATGAAACTATGGTATCCACATCAACAGTGCGTGATGGTCCAAACTGTATGGAGGTAGTTCCTGAGTCGAGATGTTCAACCGTACGGCTGATCATGGCTTTCATGGTTGTCCAGGCGGCCTGGCCACCTGTGATGTTGAGGGCTTTACCAGGGAGATAGGTTCCGGAGCATTCATCCTCTATGATTGAGAAGGCCCCTTCACAGTGGAGGGTCGACCACTCAGCCCAGAGAGCAGCGGCCACGCCTTCAGGTACGGACTCTCCGGAGTCTACAGATTGCTGCTGTTTATAGGTCTTTTCCATGGCATCGGTTGAGTCAACCATGTGGGTGATAGGTCGATCTTCCACGAGTACGACCTGAGAGCCTTCTTTCTTGGTGACGGTGATCTTGGCACATATACGCTCCGGTGCTACTGATTTACCCATCCAGCTCTGCATGGTGCCCTCTGCGAGGATGCGGGGATGCGTTGTATCATTCTGCCGGCCGGCATTTGTGATGGTGATATCAGCATCATCGTAATCCTGCAGCCAGGGCTCTTTCTCTTTCCACCACGATTTAGAGTAATAATCCTCCGGGAAGTCATCGGTCTTGATGTCCTGAGTCTGGTAGCTGGCGGTGTAACCCTGCAGGTCGAAGGTTGCCCAGATTACATCAACTTTGTTCAGGCGGATAGCCAGCTCAGGGGCGGTCTCTCCCTCGATAACCGGGGCATGATCAAATGATGTGTAAGACCAGGTTGATTCTCCATCCTGCACAGGCTTTTCATAACAGATGCAGATGCCATCTGGGAGGATGTCGCGGCGCTCATTGATAGTGATTTTCTCAGCCACCTGAGCAACGGCCAGGGAGACTGCCGGCAGGACGGTGCGCAAGCCGACATGAAAGACCGGTTCACGGGCGGTGTAGTCGAACCAGCAGACGGCATGCGGATGCATGCGCAGGCACTCTGCAATGACATCAGCACACTGCAGGTTGATGCGCTCATCGAAGGGGAGGATTGAACCGGTGATGATGTTGCCTACAGAGGGGGCAGCGATGGGAACACCACAGGCTCGAGCCCAGGTAATGACATCGGTGATCTGAGCACCGGAGGTGATGCGTGTCCCGCCGGCTGCACGGTAGAGAATGACGCGGGGCTTTGAGATGGTTCCGGCAGATTCAATCCAGCTCTGACGATAGCCCTGGCGTTCGAGCATTTCCCAGAGGCCGGCGATTGTGTAGGTCTGGTTCTCGGGGTCGGGGCCATTGCCTGAGCGGGGTATGGTCTGGACGCGGCCATAGAACCAATATGCTGCAGTGCCGTCGACAACTTTCCTGATCCGGACATGGGTTTTGTATGCAAAGATCGGGGTATCGGTCAGAGCGGTACCGCTGTTGATCTCGAAGGTGACGGAGTCCTGGGCGGCGCTGTTTAATTCACGCTCGATGTTCTCCATGCCCAGGGACTGGCAGGGATACCAGATTTCCTCTAAAGCGGTGGGCATTGCCTCACATATTTCAAATACAGTTGCCATATCGATTAACCTCCTGATCCTGCCCGGCGCTGGCTCTGCTGTAAGTTTTTGATATCCTGCTGTGATTTCTTCACATCGGCCTGTATCAAGCGGTAAATCTTCACCTTCTCAGCCTCAGCCTGACGTATATCTTGATGCAATTCCATCAGTACGGAGTTTGATAGCTGATCTTTTCGACCTTGCTTAAAGGTATTCACTGCGTTTTCTTTATTTTTTAAAGCATCCTGATAGCGGGTATCCTCTTTGGCTTTGGCAGCGGGCTTTTCTTTGCCTGCCAGATCACGGACGGCGCGATCTTCTGCAAAATCGGTGGCATCGTTGATTCTGGGAGTGGTTTTCGCAACGGTTGACATTCTCTTTTTGGCGGCTTCGGTCTCAATAGCGAGTGCTTTCACCTCTACGCTAAGGCGGTCCTGCTGCTTGATCGCGGCGGCCTGAGTTTCAATGGTCCGCTTGAATTCTGTGACTAATTCATCCCGCTGTTTTTTCAGGTCATCGGCCTGTTTTTTCTGAGCTTCAGTATCGGTCACAAATGTGGATCCAGACCCGGGCAGAGGGAGTCCGGAAGGATTGTATCCGCCAGCACTCTCAAGTCTTTTCTGAGGGGCATCTGTCGTGTAGAGGCGGTTGATCTTATCGTTCAATTCAGAGATGTTTTTATCAAGCGAACCGGCGTTCAGAGATGCTCTTTTTTCAGCGCTATCGGCAACGCCTGATTTTTCGATTGTATTATTCAGATCGCGGATAGATTTTTCAAGGGAGCGGTCGGCATCTTTCTGGGCGTATTCCTGTTCGAGATCACGCCGCTGAGTGGCAAACTTAGATGTTGTCCGGGCCTGGCCGTCTGTATCATCGAGCTTCAGTTTATTCATTTCCTCTTTCTCTGCAAGGGTGATGGATGCCATACGGTCGGCTTTCTCAGCTGAGTCAGCTGCGGCCCGGGCCTGATTGAGGCGGTCCTGAGCCGCGGCGACTTCATCGATTGCCGTTGCAACATTGTTGTAATATGCGGACAGTTTATCATTAGCGAACTGTTCGATGGCCAGCTTGTTGGCTGCCACTTCTAGCCGGTGTTCTTCAAGTTTCTTTTTGGCTGCCTCAACATGGTTCTGATATTTCAGCCATGCACCCAGTGCCGCGGCGCCCATGACAGCGAAGAGACCACCGATGCCGCCGGTCAACCCTGAGACGGCGGCACCGGCAAAGCCGATCTGACCACCGAATTTACCAGCGGCGCCACCGGATGCACCGAGGCCCTGCGCAAGCTGACCAACCATACCGGCCGCCTGTGATGTGGCAGATCCAGCCGCCTTGGTCTGAACAGTCAGGCCTTTGGTTGTTTTGGTTGTTTTAGTTGTCTGCTTTGAAAGCTTGTCCAGCTCTCTCTGGGCACCGTCGATACCATCTTTTTCCAAAGCAGTCTGGATCTTTATAATGAAGGGAGCAATGTTATCATTTTGAGACATGGTAGGTTCCTTTCCGGAAGGCGGTGGTGAACACCCGGGTGAGTGTCTTGTTGATATCACGGCTGAGGACATCGTTAGAGGGGAATACGGTCGGGTCGGGCTGGTGGGTTGTTGAAGGCACCAGCCAGAAGTAGAATTTAGATTCACCGCCTGCATCGGCCGGTCCAGCCAGGGCGGCCAGACCGAGACGCTTTAGCACAACTAGATGGAGTTTCACACCAGCTGTCTGCATATCGAGAGTTGACTTGCCATCGGCCGGTCCACCTTTGACGGGGATGGTCAGCTTGGTGATGGGCTTGCCGGTTATCCTGGAAGGGCGGCCGGATGGAACTACTGTGCCGCCATAGCGACGCAGGCCGATACCGGCCGGTGCGGCGATGCGGATCACGGCAGAGTCATCATCAACGCTGCCGGTTGTATTGCGGGCGGCCGTCAGGTAGTAGTTGAACGAGCCGCCGCGGTGTTTCTTCTGCGCCTGGCTTTCAAAGTTCCGGACAAAGGTGTTAGACGCTGTGCGTGAAACTGCCGAGAGGTATTGCCGGCGCGTGGCGGTTTCCGCCAGTGCGTTGAGCTGTGCTTCCGCGTTTCCTGCTGTCTGTATGTGGAGTGTGTACATGGTTATCAGGGTGGGGCGGACACAAGGCCCGCCCGTACGTTAGAGTGCTGAGCGAACGGTTATCTGGCCATCCTTGAGGATGGCGCGGTCTCCGAGGGAGGCCATCATTGAGTTGAGCATCTCCGGTGATAGGTTCTTTGGAACTGGCACGGTGATCGGTGCATCGAGAGCCGGCAGCTCTTTGGGCTCGGGCTTGCCGGTTACGCCCAGACGCTGCGCTTCGTCGGGATCGGCATCGCGCACCCACATACCGGAGTTGTAGTCAAAGGGCGGATATGGGTTTTTGAACCGGCTGATTGCTGTCCAGATGGGATCGTTCTTCAGGGCGATGTAAGGGCCACGCTGGCTGGTTGCTTCGGTTGCGCTTGTACGTGATCCGAGAGATGAGCGCTGCTTGTTCCAGCGGGCCTGCCAGTCACGCTGGGAACGTCCCTGCTTCTGACGGTACATTTCATCAGCCGGGAACATGTCGAGGATATCGGGATCCTGCGAGGATTTCTCACGGGCGTAGCCGGCGCTGAACTCTGACTGCATATTGAGGATCAGATCAATACGGCTGTCAGATGAAAGATCTTTGATGGTGCCGCCTGTGCCTTCAGCGGGGTTGTATCCGATCTTCTTGAGGTATGCCTGAAGGATGGCGCGAACCTGAGTGGGGTTCATCTGTTCGCCTGGGCCAGCGGGGCGCACCTGGAATGTATATGGATCCACAATGATGCCAGGCTGAGAGAGCTGGCGGATCAGGGTCTGTGCTTCAGCGAGGTAATCGGCGCGGATGGTGGTTGCACTGAAGGCTGAGCGGTTGAGGATTGCCGGGTGGAATACCTGCTGGATAGTCCGGGAATCAAAGCCGGTGGGCATCACCTCTTTAGAGAGCTGATAAAGTAGCTGATCGCTTATCTGTGTTGGGGTTGTGTACATTTGCTAATCTTTCGGGGCGCAAGCGCCCCTACTGATCTAGTTTAATAGGGGCTGGAGGGTTTGAACAACATCAGATGGGTCAATGCGGCGAATGGCGTTAAGGTGAATCCACTCTTCTTCTCCAACCACTCTGCAGTAGGTGCGGGCATCTGCAATTGATTCGTCGGTGTGCTTGTTCCAGACTGAGCCACCGCAAGTGTGAACGGCGGACCAGATGGCATTCCGCTTGGCCCAGCAGATGTGTCCGTCGGTCTGCTGGTTGGTTAAGAAACGCCAGTCACATTCTGTCTTCGGGAAAAGCTCAGCTCCATAGTCGGCATCATGTGGGAGGGCATAGGCAAGGAGTGGAAGCTGAAAAGGATGGCCGATCAAGCGCCATGTGAAGCGTGGAATGCTGGCTCCATCTGTGGGGAAACCGCGCCTGATGAGGGTGGCACGCCCATCGACCAGAGGCCCCAGCCAGTTGCAGGCGACTGTCCACTGGGCACCGGGATCATCCCAGACATCGATCAGCGGGGGCGGATCGATGGCGGGGATCTCAGGATAGACCATTAGGTGTGTACAGTTTGTGCAAAGGCAGGGCATGATGTTAGCTCCGGTTACTGCAGGGGAATTGTGGCATCGGTATCGGGTGCGATGTCTTTATTTGAGTATATCCCCATGGTTATGACTAGGCCGCCGGTTGCCCGGTAGACGTGGTTTGAACCGATGCTGGTGGCTGTGACTGCTGCCGGTGCCTCGGAGGCTTCGGGTGACGCAGGGAGGTTGAGGGTGAGGGACTGCGAGATGCAGCCTGTCTGTGCAATAATGCACAGCACGGTTACTGTGAGGATGGTGAGGATGTTCAGTGATGTTTTCATTTTGTGTTTGGTCCTTTCTTGTTTGTGGGCACAGAGGCCTGTGCCCCTCCAGTGATTGGTGCGGATGCAACACGCGCGGTGTAAATCCGTTTGAGCGGGGTGATGCTGAGCTTGCCGCTCTTGTGGATATGGTGGATATCGTTACCGACAACTTTGCGGGACAGTACCGGATCGCGCCTGGCCATAGTCTTATGGTTGATGACTGTCGGCCGCTTAGCTACCGCCTTCCGTTTTCGTTTCAGGGCATGGCCTAGTGCATCGGACTTGCCACGCGGCTGAATCTCAGGCATAGGAGGCATAGCCGGCAGCTTGATATTGATACGCTCGCGGGCGGTTTTTGTCCTGGTGACTGTATTAGTCCGGACAGTGAGATCCTTAAAGAGTATGCGGTAAACATACTGCACTTGGACAGGGAGGTCATTGGTCGCTATCAGCTGGCGGCTGATGTAGGGATTAGGCGGTTTCGGTTTGCGCACCTTATGCACCTTGTTACTGCCATTGCTGAGGGTCTGCAGGTGATACCAGTACTCACTGTCCTCGCTGGTCATGTATCCTTTGATGACGTGGGGTGGGATAGTCTGGGCATTGGCCATGAATGTCATAGCAAAGAAGAAAACCACTCCTGCCATAATGAAAATAAAGAGAGCCCAGTCTGTTTTTGTGATTCTTATCATAGTGTGTATACTCCGTTTGTTACAATCTGACCATCTATCTTGACTCGGACGGCAACGCCGCCCCGATGCAGTACCTCAACCCGGTTACTGCAAATGCTGATCCACTCATCAGCTCCGAGATGACTGACATTATTGGTGTCAACTATCTCAAGACCGCCCGAACCTATCTGTAGACCGTTCTCTTCTGACCCGAAACGAAGGTCAAAGTCAGGCGAAAAGACAACGCCCTGCATGCCTGCCGGCAATGCATAGTCATAGCGGACACACGGCACACCGTCTTTGAGTTCGGTGTTTGGATACGTGTTGGTTGTCTCTGTAAGGCGGAGATATCCACCCCCCACATCAGCCTCAGCATAAAGAGTAGGCTCACTGACAAGATCCTCCGAGAAGTAGATCCAGCGGGAAAGAACATTGCTTGTGCTGCTTTGCGTCATGGCCAGTACTGCCAGGTTGTGATTTGTCAGGCTTACATAAGGATCTTCCCTCGGGTAGAAACTCTGGATATAGACAACCGGTGTTGGATTATTAGTCAGCTGATCGGCAAGATTATCGAATATGATACTGGCCGAAACAAACTGATTGGAGCTGTCGGTCATCATCGCGGCCGCCAGATCAATATAAGCATTAACCGTATTGAGCTGCGTCTGCTCTGCGACAACCCCGCTATCGTCACGGATGCCGCCCGACACCAATGCCAGGATATACTGACTGATATGCCGATTGGCCGGGTTGACCACAGGGCCTTTCGTCCAGCCGCACATTACGATACCGGCAACAATGGCAGCTGTAATAATCCTGTCCAGGCGACTGCTCAGAAAAGCATCTGTACTAGCTTTTCCAAACCTGCTGTTAAGCACAGTCAGCACAACGACGAAGGTCAGAATAAAGAATAGTATGATATCAATCATCTGTCAGTGCTCCAGCTGTATATTGATAGGTATTCGTTCCGTCAATAATAGTGACATTCACACCTTCGTATTCCCCGACCTTAAGATTGCCGTAGATCGTGAAGGCAGTCTGGTTTGTGCCTGATCCCACCACATCGGCAAAGACCCTGAAGGCTGCGTTACTATAAGAGAGAGGAAGGTAGACATCACTGCGGTAGCAGTCATAGAGGGTATCACCCACAAGCGCCTGGTCTTCTTCAACAACTTCATTCTCAGCCAGCACCCAGCTGTTGGTTTCTCGCAGGTTCGTATTGATCCGTGTGTAGGGGAAAGTTCCAGGGTCCTCAGAAAAATATGTATAGATTGAGGCAATAACATTTGTCGGGGTTGTCTCATGTTCAAACTTTACGATGCTTGCCACGATATTGGTATTGTGCACAACGCCGGCAGGCTCAAAGCTTTCAACCCCACCGCGCAGATAACCGACACCCTCCCTGGCATTGATGAGAGCTTCCAGCTCTGCCGCCTTGTTGGTGACCATGACATGCAACGACTGCAGAATGGCTGCCTGACTGATAGCCGCCTGACCGATTGCCGCAACCTGAGCAACATTAGTTATGCTGGCCACGGCACCTGCCGGTTCGATCACTCCATCGCGCACCTGGATGATGTCGCCGATTTTGCTGAGTTCAGCCGCTGCGGTCAGGGTTAAAAAGCAGGCTAAAACCTGTACTGAAAACATCTTATTCATTGATAACCTCCCAGACTGATAGCAATCCATTGCTCATTATTACTGTTGTCCACATGTTGCTTCCGGCATCCCAAAGCAGAAACCCGCTGATCACATTGGTAGGCGGGAGGGGGATGGCTGCAATAGCTGCGTCTGCTTCCGCCCGTCCAAAAAAATCCATAGTTACTGTCTCACTGCCGGCCTTGGCTACCTGCTGGGTGATGGTGCCGGCACTGTCGGAAGTCTGACCGATGATGATCACCGTCCCGTTTGTCGTAACTGCTTGGTCGATGATGTTGGTAGTTACTTTTGCAGGTGTGATCAGCGGGAAAAGATCCGCTGAATAATAGTCACCACCGTAAGCAGTGCCATCCTCAACCCAACTAAATCCTGTATATGGATTAACAGAGCCCCATATAGAATAATCGGGAAACTGCACCTCTGTGTACCATACGTAAGGCTCTTCGTTCGACCAAGTAACCGAGACACCATTGGGCATTAAGTGATAATAATATGCATCATCCTGTATTGGATAACTTAAGTCCGATAACAAATTGGTTGTTCCCGGAGAAACCGAGTCCACAAAATACCAGTTAGTTACAGCAGGTATGCAATTGATATTCCACCACACGCCGTCGCCATCCATGTAGTTGGTGGTGCTTGTACTTGACCATAGTTTAGATGGCTTAACACTCTGCACAGCTAATGCAATGGAGGTGCTGATGACCTCTGTCAGGTTGTTGCTTGCCGCGAGGATCTGCGCCGGGGTTGCCCATGGCTGGTTGGTCACAGTGATGGCGGCAAAGTCCAGTACTGCTATCGGCGGATCCAGATAGTTGGGTTCGAAGCCAGGGCTTTCCAGCAGGTTGATGCTGCCGGCAATCCGCCATACCGGTGATGTGGATCCGGCAGGCCAGATGCCGAACCAGTATGCATACTGATCTGCTCCGACATCCATGGAGGGTGTCCAGGTCCGGGTTATCTTTCCCGCAGTGCGATCGGTAATTGTGACAGGCTGCTCCCACCAGACATCATCTGTGCTGTTGGTGTACCAGTAGAATTTTACGGTGGCGCCGGTCAGGTCCAGGGGTTTGAATCCGTTTTTGACAGCGATGTTCATGTCGATGCTTTCGCCCTGGCTCCATGTCCATGAGTAATGACCGTGGATCTTGATGTTTGCAGACCAGTCCTCTGAGAGGGTTGCGGCGGGGCAGGTTGATGCTGCCGATATGAGAACGGCAATAATGCCGCTGCACAGTAACTTGATTAAATTCATGTTGTCGGCTCCTGAGTTTTGAAGGTGTATGTTATTTCACAGCTGCATCCGAGCTGATCAATCTGGATCGATTCCAGTACTGCCCCCGGATATGTTACGTTGGACTGCCCGGTTTCCTGGACAAGCAGGTTGTTTTCACCGCGTGGAAATAAGCCGGGATAGGTGAGTCTGAAGTATACAGCGGCACTCTCTGAGGCGAAGAGCCGGCGGACCTTGAGGTCAAACTTGTATTCGCCCTGGCCGCGATCGATCGGGATTGCACTGGTGTTCCTGATCGGGCGGGAGTAAGGCACAGCCCAGGCCGCCTCGGAGTGACCTTCTCCGAGGGGTCCGTAGTATTTGTCGACGGTTGTGCGGTATGCAAGGCCGTCGCAGATTACTTTCGGAGATGTGCTTTGTAGGGTTATTGTCATTATTTATGAGATCCGGGGCGCAAGCGCCCCTGCTGAGCTAGGGTTTGATCATCCGAACTCGCGGGTTTTAAGCCAGGTCTTGAGGGGCTCTCCGGTTTCCGGATCAGTCTGCTGCTGGACGCATGCGGCCAGCACTTTCAGAGATGCGTCGATGCAGGTCAGCAGTGCAATAACCTGTGTGTCAGCACCGGTAGCAGCGATATCCAGACCTTTTATATCTGTCCGGTCTGACTGCTCTTCTTCCATGTCTTTAATGATCCGGTCCTTGAGATACTTCAGGCGCTCCGGATCTTTTTCCGGGGCTGGTTTTTCTGCTACCGGTTCAGGTGGTGAAGATTTCTTTGCCGGGGCTTTCTTTGCCGGGGCTTTCTTTGCTGTTGTCTTTTTTGCCATGGTGGTATTCCTTTATAAGGGGGGGCGGACACAAGGCCCGCCCTTACAGAGTGGGGTTAAGCTGCGGGTTCGGCGGTCATTGCGATTGATCCGATGTCGGAGGCTGCTCCGGTTGAGAAATCGCGGAAGGCTGTCCAGAAGCACTCACCGGCGCGGGGGGCTGTTTCATCGTAGATGATGGGATGATCTGTCATTTCGGCACCGTTGAGAACCACGGTGATGCCGCCGTAATCCTCTGCCAGAGTGAGAGCTGTGCCGGTTATGCTGGTGCCGATCAGGCGGCTGGAGCCGATAACCTTGTCGTGAAACAGCTCTGTCTCAGTGAGATTGAGCGGAACACAGCTTGCCTGCAGTCCGACTGATTTGACTTTGTAGGTCACGGTTCCGAGGTTGGCCTCCGGTTCCGGCTCAAGCTGGACCTGCACCATTACTTTCCAGCCTGACTTGGTTGCAATCTCGATGTCAGCAGCGGGGTCGCCATCCTGCAGACCTGCCCAGGTGGCCTTGACCGGCATGTGCTTCCACGCTGAAGGCAACGGCTGCCTGCCGAATGCAAGGGCGGACACAGGGGTGAAGAGCGCATTGGCATCAGATCGGGCCATGTTATTGCCCAGAATGCCGATGATCTTGGCAGTGCCTTCAAAGCGTTGGTTGGGGACACCCATCATGAGAGTGGGCACCTGGATAACCTTGGCGCATGTTACAGACAGCAGCTTGCCGTCCAGTGAGTGCAGGTGCACAGGGGTGTCCGTTGCATCAAAGAACTGTGCGCCGATACGCTTGGACAATATGCCGTTATAAATCCATGCAAGCATGTCTGCATCGAAGTTGCCGGACGGTGTGAAGTCGATTTCAACATTCTCATCAGTCTTGACTTTGTCGATGGGGCCGAAACCGGCAACCTCGACATCCTTCCAGGACGGTTTGATATTGGCCGTGACGGTGCCTTTGCACCAGCAGTATTTCCATGCGGCTTCCAGTCCGGTTTTATCAATGATGATATGGGCAGGTCCGCTTAGTAGTTTAGCGCGGTCAAGTTTAGGTTCATAAGCCATGAGTTTATTCCTTTCATGCGCCGGGTGAGGGCACCCGGCCTACAGTTATAAAAGTAGAGATCCTAGGGTTGTCACATAGGTTGTTGAAAAAACGAGTACGGCATTCTGATTGCCGTCACCAGCTGATGGAAAGCTGATGCCCTTGCATGATGCACAGCCGTTGCCGATGCTCTGGCCCTCGAATGCCAGGGCAATAAGGTCCGCTGCGCGTTTGGATGTGATTCCTGATCCACCGGCTTCCACCTCACGGTTGGTGGTCGGGTTCTCCTGGATGGTGATCATGAAATTAAACGGGTTGAAACAGAAGGCCTGCAGCATGGCGGACTCTTTGACGGCGGTCTCCAGATCCACAACAATGGAGATGCCTATGCCGCCCAGCGCGTCGGTTATCTGCGTTTCGATTGTGGCAGCATCCGCATAGGTGATTACATTGGCGCGATCCTGATTCACGATGGGGCCCAGCGGCAGCCATTCGTTGAGCCACTTGCAGACCAGACGCTCAAAAGCGATGAAAGCTCCATACTCGCGAACCTCTTCATCGGTGGGAGTTGATGACGGAGGCGCTTCGTTGAGCCATAGATCTTTGATTTCAGCCATGGTTTAAATTCCGTTCTGCTGCGCTCTGGAAAGCGTCTTTGTTTTAGGGGTGGTATGCGGACGGGGCACAGAGTCTGTCTGGGTTTCCTCGGTATCATCGGGGTCGGTGTACTTCAGGGTTTTGTTGGCAATGGCAGTGGCAAGTTCCTTTGCATCCTTATATAAGATTGTGCGGCTCTCGGAAAGTTTGGATCCAACGCGGCCGCCGATGAAATAAAAGGCAGCCATATGCATGGCCTGGGGTATGAGATCATGCGGCAGGGTGCGGTCTGCTCCCATGGTTACACGTGATCCTGAGCGCAATGCTACACGGAAGCGTCCGACTGCATTGTCGATGGCCTTGCCTACGGCATCTTTGCCCTGGGCAATGCTGGCACGGCTGAAGGCTGAAATCTCAGCTTCGAGCAGAGCATCTCTGAAATCATCTGTTGTAGGTTCGCGCCACATAGTTCTGTTCCGGAAGGTTAAAGTGGTTAAAGGTTGAAGAGGTTGAAGGGGTTAGGTGCCGGGCGGCGGTCAACCGCCCGGCGGAGAGGGAGGCGCAAGCGCCCCCCGTGAGCTACTTGGGAATGAGCCTTACTATCTCCACTGTGCCGGTAGTAGCGCTGGCAAACTTGAAGTAGTAGTAGTCCCGCGGCTGATCGTATTCAGCTGATATGGTTGCAGTGCCGTATCCGCTGAGGTTGCCGGTTACGGTTGTGACCGTTCCTGTGACAGTTGAGCTGCCCAGGGTGTAGACGTGCGTAACCGTGAGCACCGCATTGGTCGGGGTGCAGTTGTGGATCCTGACTCTGGCCAGCTGGCCGTTGTCAAAGCTGTCCACCTGCGCTGCATACGCGGCGCTGTTGGTTACATCGATGTAACCGCGAGTCGGGATGTCGCTGGCGATGACCGCAAAGGCGGCAATGCCCATTATCATTATCAGAGTTAATTTTTTCATTCTTGTTATTTCCGTAGATGTTATTACAAAGGTTAGAGGGGCCTGTGCGCCGGGGAGCCCGGCGCAACAGGTTGACGCTACGCAATTACAGGAGCGTTCTTGAGGCCGATACGGCAGCAGAGCTGTGTAGAGCGGATTACCGGGAAGGTATTCCAGGCCATACGCAGGTTGCGCAGCACACCGTCTTCACTGAGATACTCATAAACACCGCCGAAAAGATCGGAGTCTTTGCTGAGCACGTTAGCAAAGGACGGTTCGTCCTTGCTCTTGATGGGGCTTGAGTAGTATACCCAGGCACCCTCACCGATAAACGGCTTGAGCTTGACATTGGCCTCATCAAAACCGCCGTCCAGCCCGGCACCCATCAACACACGAATCTCGGGCTTGCCCGGGATGGCATTGGATACCAGCTCAGGTGTGAGCATCGGCAGCATGTCGTTGTAATACTCTTTGACCTTGGGGTTGTTGATGAAGCAGTACCACATGAGCGGACTCATGGCGATGCGGTTTGGATAGAAACCGGTCTGCTTATAGATGACAAGAGCGGCTTTATGCAGCTCAGCACGCGGATCAACCGCGGCATTGGTCCAGTCGCCATAATTTGCATGGGCTGTTACACCATCCTGGATAAGACCATGAGCGGTCGAAGCCAGAGAGACAATGGCCTGACTCTGCAGAGTCATCAGCTTGCTACGCTCAAGCGCACTGCCGCCATCCGATGCCAGAGGCAATTCGATCTCTGTATCGATCGGAATTTTGAGTGCATCGTTATCAAGCAGGAAGCTGACCATCTTGGCATTCCAGCGGGCGGTTGCCGTTTTGCCACCGACTGAACGTGCAGTCTTGACTTTCAGGAAGTGCTGATGTTTATGAAACTCAGCGTAACGGCCGGCAAGTGTGCCGGTTGGTACGGTGGGCATAAAGAATGCGAGCTCATCAAGAATCTGCTGATGATCCTGCATTATTGACATACCGAAGTCTGTCAGGTCCTGACGAAAAGTCAGATTGGGGTTTGCTGCTGGCATAGTATTTTTCCTTTTCTATTTGCCATATTCAACGGAAGCCCGACAGGGGCACCGGAGAAAGACTCAGTTAATTACGCATGAGCTGCGTAGAGCACATCGGCCTCAGCCTGTGTGAGGGTCTTGACAACCGGTTCAGCCAGGCGGGCCATTGTAAGGCTGCCATCGTTACCGTCTTCAAGAGCCTGCGCAAAGCGGGTGCCTGTGGCAGTTGTGCAGAACTTGCCGTCTGCATCGATGTAAAGATAATCCAGGGCTTTGCAGTCTGAAGACATACGCACCGGAACACCATCACCGCCCGGAATCTCGACTTCCAGAGTGGATTCATCATCCCGCACTGCACGGACAACGCCGGCAGGGAGATCAGTAGCCGCGGCAATTGCCACCAGCGGCTCATCACCGGCGCTTGACTTGACAGCCAGGCCGATGCATTCTGTGGCCGCCACAGTTGCGCAGCCTTTCATTACTTGTGTAGGATTCATTTAGTTTCCTTATTTACTTAAGGGTTAGAATTTTGGTTTGTTGGTACTTATGAGCACGGGCTCGTAGCGCCCGGCCTACTGCTGGCCGCCGTGGGAAAGTTCAGCGCGGTGCAGAGCAGCGGTTCCTGTGATTCCAAGAGTATTAAGCCTGCGGACCTCAGCCTGTACAGCTGTGCGGCGGGCAGTTGCTTCAACATTTTTGGGGTCTGCTCCACCTATGATCGGGCGGGTGCGGACTGTTGAGGCATCAATGCGGCGGGGCGCAGGTTTAGAAGGCGTTGTATCCGACTTGCGGCGTGTTGCCGTGAAAAGAGCCTTGGCGGTTTCGGGATCCTTCTTGTAAGCCTCTTTAAAAGACTCCGGATCTTCGATTTCCTCTTCGTTCTCTTTAACAAACTCCTCCATCTCGCGGTTGGTTTCGGCGTCAGAGGCCTCTGCAACCTGAGTCTGAAGTGCTTCCACGGTGGAGATAATCTCCTCCGGGGTGTCAACTCCCAGTTTCTCCTGGAGCTGAGCAATGATCTCTTCAGGATTCATTGATTTTCCTTTCGTTTGGTTGTTGGCCGCTGTTCTGGCGGCTGAAGCTGATTTTAAATTCCATGCCGGCCGGTTGGTCAGGCCGATCGAACGCAGGCGTGATGGACGGAAACGCTTGCCTTCGATATGTTCAAGTCCGAAATCAGGAGAGCGGTAAAGGTAGATCTTATCTCTGGTTACCCGGGTGCCCTCGCTGTTGAGTTCGCATGTCGCATACAGACTCTCCTGGCCTTCGAGCTTTTTAAGATCCTTGCACCACCCGAAAGACTGGCTGTCGCCATCAGGCATCACGCTCAGATGTTCACGGTCGATAAGCAGACCTTCCCAGGGTTGTCCGGCTTTTTCCGCTGCGGCCTGATCGGCATGGATGGCATCAATCAGATTGGTATATGCCTGATCATCGATCACAACGATAGCGTCGGGGATCTCCGTGCCATCCTGCAGGGTGACCGGTCCGGGATACTCTCCCGGGATCGGGAAGATTTCCAGCATACTGGTCTTATCTTTTCCCGGGGTTGCGGCAGCAGCTGAACGGAGGGCGAAAACGCACACCGCCCGGGGGCCATCAGCGGCAAAATCGCTCCTTTTGGCTAATGCGATAATAGGCCGTTTTTGTGCGTTCTGAGAGGGGGTCTGTTTTGTGTGGGTCTTCATAGGTTTAAATCCTTAGTGTAAAAATGCAATGACATGCACTGTACAATTACGCGATTCTGTTTACTCGCTGGCTGGTGCAGATTCCTTATCGGGTTGTTTTGCGGTTTTTCCGGTCTTTTTAAGGGATTCAGCGCCCTGCTGTGCTCCGTTCAAAAGTGCGGCTGTCATGGTGCCTTCGATCACTTTTTCAAGTTCACCCTCTCCGGCTTCAGGCAGCAGTCCCGGAACCTTGTCTGCCAGGCCGTTAAGATCATCGGTCATTGCCTGGTCGGATTTATCCAGCAGCGCTTTGATTTCATCGGCCAGCGGGGTGAGATCCTGAGCCAGCGCTTTGACGGCCTCGGGTTTTGCGGATGCGACAAGCTGCTTGTTTGTTTCCGGAAGATCTTCAGGTGCGGATCTCTGAGCCGTTGCAGTACGCAAAGCCCGGGCGAATGTTTCGGGATCGGATTGAGCAAGCGAACGCAGTGCCGTCATCATGCTTTGAGGATTCATGCCCGGCATTATGGTCTGCTGGGTTTGCGGTTCAAAGCGGATGATCTTATAACCGGTGTCTTCTTCGACCTGTTTGGGATCCACAAAGTAGCCGGCCGTTGCAAGAGAGGAGACGTTCTGAACCACACCGGTGGTATCGCGCTCTTTGGCCGCTTCAATATCAAAGTATGCCAGGACCGGGCGATCCGGAAAGCGCATGTTAAGATAAGGTATATCCAAAGATCCCTGCATGCACTCGCTGATCATAGTGGCCTGGCGGCGTACGATCTCACGGAATGCCTGGGCATGTACACTGCCGGCCAGCGTTCCGGATCCCGACACGGCCAGACCGTTGAGCAGTCCACCGGTACCCACAAGTACCAGTTGTTCCTGCAGCCATTTGAGACGCGGTAGGAACGGCTGCATACCGCGGGCATCGGACAGGGTCTTGATATCAGATCCATAAGGCAGCACACCGTTACCGCCCCCGGCTGCATCTTCAGCGGAGTTGATCCAGTACTCCTGGTCATCACCTTCGATATTCTGAGGCATAATGACATACACCCCGGGCAAGCCGTAAGTCTCAACGAATGCGTCCCAGTCTTTTTCATCGGTATTGGCGCGGATTGTCTTGGCCAGGCCGATACGGTTGACACTGCGCGGACACTGCATCATCACATACTCACTCTTGTCCAGCCGGTTGTTAGCGTGGATAGATGCATAGCTGGTTTGACGGCAGTCGGGATTGAACGCCCAGTTGTTGGTTCCGCTTTCACGCACCATGGCATATTGCGGAAGAGGCTCAAGGCGTTCAAGGGTGCCGTCCGCACGGTGCCACGGGTTGAGATGGGCAAAGCCGCGGAACCGGGCAAAGGTGAGATGCTCCCATGCCTGCTTGAGGTTCTTGCAGTTTTCATAGAACTCTCTTAAAGCCTCTTCCTGCTCCTGAGCAAGACCGGTATCGAAGCCGCGCGTCTCATCTGATATTGTTTTTATCTGCCAGTTACACTCGGATAAGCCGGCGATGGTGCGCTCTATAATAATAGAAAGATCAGGATCGGCGGCTTCTATACCGAGATCAGGTGCAGCGTAAGTCCATTGCAGATCCGCATACATGCCGGTTGCACCGGCCTCAAGCATGCGCACTGCATTGGGCATGTTGAGATTACGCATGGGGTTGTACTGCTCACGCCATGAGCTGGCCGCACGGATAGAGCGGGTCTGAGCAGATGCCAGGTTCTGACCGGCTGAGCGGCGCATGGCGGCAATGGCAGCGGCTTTATTGAAAGTATCCTTCATGAGTAAAACCCTTTAAACATTTTGTTTAACATCCTGCGGTTTCTGGATGCCTTACGGCGGCGGCGATTTGCAGCTGAGGCTTTGCCTTTGCCTGGACGGGGCGGGAACATTAATCCTGCAGGGCCTGCATTTTTGGCATAAATCATGAGGGCATTGCCCCAGAAATGGTCGGCATGGCCGTCCTCATCACGAGAAGCAGCGATGCTCACACGCCCGCCTGATGTTGTGATCCGGCAAGGTTTACGCAGATCATTACGATAGATAGCATCGCACGGATGCTTGATTCTCTTATCTTCATAGTATCCGAGCATATCCATGGCCATTGCCTCGGTTATCCGAACAGTCGGAGCCTTACGCCCTTCAGCCTGGATGCGCTTGGTGACCGGTACGCTGGTTCCGAAGTTGACCCCGACAACCTTTGTGGGATAAAGATCCTCGGTGAATTCAAAGAGACCGAGACCGAGACCGGTCATGTCAACGGCCAGCCGCTCAAAGTTGGAAAGATCAAGCACAGGTTTGAGCATGTCTCTCTGGGCCGGCAGGCGCATGTCACGCATACGCAGCGCTGCGAGCACACGCATGCAATCGCCATCAGCCTCACCGACAGGGATAAAAGAGAAGTCGTTATTACGCGCAACATCAAGACCGGCATATAGCTTGTGCTTGCTGTTGGCCATGATGTCCATGGCCGCCTCGCTCCAGGCCTGCTCACAGATGATGCCGCCATCCCATACTGCTTCGTTTATCAACGCATGAGTAAGCAATGCACCAGCCTCGCTGGAAAAGCTGCATTCATAATTCTGATCATAGGCCGCTTTATCCATAGACTGGGCGCGGGCCTGATCCGGCGTGATGGGCTGGCGGGTGTTTGAGTCATAGATTTTGACGCCCATCTTATAGGCATCGCTGCGGCGAACGCGGGACAGTTTGAAAATGCCCTCGGTTGCCATGCGGTAGAACATGTTACGGGTGCCGTTTCCGGTGGAGGCGATGCGGCAGAGGAAGTCCGGATTACTGGAAAGGATAGGTTCAGCAGCTTCCCAGATCGCCTGCGAATTTTCGTGGAACCCGAACTCATCCATGATGAGATCACCTGAAAATCCGCGAGCTGTACGCGGGTTGGCAGCCAGGACCTTGATGCGGCCTTTGCGCCCTTTGACAGTGATCGTAACTTCAAAGCGCATGTTGTCGTATTCGATGTCGGGTGAAAGATCCACGCTTTCCATGGCAACACCAAGCATGTCACATACTTCCTGACACTTCAGAACAAACTCACCGCCGTTATCACGGCTGTTTGAGAGCACAGTAACCAGCCGTCCCGGACGGGTAAGCAGACGATCAACCGCCCAGGCGGCCATCGTGAAACTCTTACCAATCTGGCGGGACCAGTGAAGGACAACCACACCCGTTGTGCGATCGTAGAATATATCCTTCTGGTACTCTCTGAATTTGATCAGGCTCATATTACTGTGGCACCTCTTCACCGAATAGTTTTTTGCGGACTGCAAGGATCTGTTCGTCTTCATCAAGGTTATTGTCCTGGACAATGCTCTTGATTGTTTCGACATGTTTAATCGCTGCCTTAACAGCATCAAACATAAATTTCTCTCGGGCCAGCTGCAGGGCTTCGTCTCTGGTCTCCTGTGCGGCGGCCTTCAACTCCATCTCGCGGGACTTTGTCTGCTGGGCGGCCAGGGCCAGCGCCATGCCGGTATACTTGACGGCATTATCAATGTTGCCGTTAAGGGCCATCTCACCGGCCAGAGCTTTATATGCATCAATACGAACGGCATCCTTCATCCCTGTGGCAGCGGCAATCTCTCCGGTCTGTGCCTGGGCAATCACGGCATTCTCAATGCGTCTGCTGCTCTCCTGGCTGCGCATATAATCGCGCCACCGGTAGAGGGCGCTGCGGCTGGGTGCCTCAATGCCGTGCTCCTTGGCGATCCAGTAAGCTAAGCGCTGCCAGGAGTAGATACGGAACTTGTGGTAGATCTTCCATTGATCCTCAATGGCGATCGGCGCGGCCCATGAGTCGTTACGCTGTTTGGAGTATTTACCCATTACATCCCCGCCAGTGTGTTATGCCCGGCATCAGTAAGCCAGTAGATGGTACGTTCGAACTGATCACACCGGCTGTGTATCCAGCCCCTGTCAACACAGTAGATGATGTGATCCTGAGTCTCCTGAGTTGTGAGAGGGCGGCCCTCTGCCACTTCGATCTCAGTCATCAGCGGATGTTCAGCGAGACCACGCGGACCGATACGCTTGAGTATGGATAGAGTGTTTTTGACAATAGTGATGTCTGGCTTCATAACTTCTGCTCCTGTAGCATGTGTTTGATATCCGATACGTCGGCACTTATCTGAGATAACTCACCTTCCACCCGGCCGTTCTGCCGCTCAAGTGCTGCGACCCTGAAAAACAGGTTTTCATGTTCTTTGTCATTCTTGTTATGGCGTTCATCACAGAGTTTTGTTGAAGTTGTCTCGCTGGACGTCTCAAATGGCTGCGGCTGCTTCGAGAGCTTAGCCTTGATGTAGAGGCCGAATGCAGAGATCATAGCTCCTATGACACCGCTACCTATATATCCGGTAAAACTGATTCCCTCTTCCATGTGTCCATCTCCTAAATTGGTTGACCCGGTGCAGTTTTAACTAACAAAAACAGGATTGATTTTCAGGTCAGGGGGCCGGGCCGCTCCCCTGCCTGCAGGTTATGAAGCTGCAGGTTGGTTATGCATCAACGTACTTGTTTGTTCGATACGGCCAATATAAGAGAGGATGGTGGAGGTGTCACCGGTTCGTCCGGCTAATCCTGTTAAACCTGCAAAACCGGTAAATCCGCTAGAAGCGGTATAAACAGCGGAATCGGGCTTGACAGACGGCCACTCAGGACTCCATCTTTAAATTTAGACATTAGAGTTTTGCGTAGCAAAACCAGAAGGGTTTGAGGCATGGGAAAAGTTAAAGAGGTTTTATTTCTCGCAGAGGCGCAGAGAACGCAGAGGTATATATAGAAAAAGCCCCCTGCATCATTGATGCAAGGAGCTTGAAATAGGGTTGTTTAGACGGGATTACATGATTAACATGATTGGAGGTTGTCTACAATTGCAGACAGCTCACGAGTCTCGTGTATGAGATTACTTATCTCTGTCGATATACCGATACAGTTTTTTTATAGATATGAACATTATCTCTGCTGAAAACCTAAGCTTTTCGTGAAGTGCGTGTGCACGAATTCGATTGTGCAGTCCTATATTATCTAATTCTTCGATCTGTAGTTTTAATTTTTCCAAAGCTTCGGTGTCTAATTCTAGTTCTTGATTATATAGTTCGATGTCGGTATAAGCACATTCTATGTCATACTGAAGGCAAATAGCATCAATTTTGCGAATAGAGTACATTTTATCTGTATATTTTTTTATCTTCTTCTCTGACTTCTTCAGAAGCATAATGTCTTTTTCAGGCGTTGTGCCGTCATAACAAAACCTTATGGAGTCAATTTCTTTCAGTACAAGATTTTTATAATGTTGCTCTCTTAGAATTAAAATTACCAATAAGATAATGATAGCCAGCGTTATATGTTTTATCCTTTTTTTCATTCAGAATCTCCTTTGTCATTCTTCTTGATTAAGTCATCAAGCCCATAATCTATCCAATCTTTAGAAAAATTCTTTAGAGCCTTTTCCAATGAACGTTGCAGTTTTATAACGGCTTTGCCTTTTGCCACCCAGATTCTGTCATTCGTAAGAACCTGTTCTTCTAGTTCAATTACTCTATTTAGTAGCATTTCACAATTCTGACAAGTTGCAACTGAATGGCTACCTGATTTCTTTTCCAGCTCAGATATTCTATGCGTTAGTTTAGCACTGGGGTCTTTCTCATGTCTTCTGATGAAACCAAGCATAGATCGACTAATACCCAGTTTAATTGCTAGTTCTCCCCAATTTAAGCCCAAAGAATACCGGAGCTTTTGAAGACGTTCATTCATTGCAAACAAATTGCTACTTTTTTCATTTGACATAATTGACACCAAATTGCTACTGTTAAAACCATGAAAGGAATAATAGCCTTAATTATAACAAACAACAAGGTCAACGAAAGGAAAACTTATGACAGACACGGCGATCAGTTACAACACATCGGCGATACGCATCAAGGGCGTTTCCGCTGTGGCTCGCAAGGTCGGGGTCAGCCAGGCGCATATCTCCATGATTCTGCGCGGCAAGCGCAAGCCAGGCACCATACTGAAAGCAAAACTTGTGCACATGGGAATCAAACCCCTGGGCGGCAAGTGGGCGGAACAGTAACAATTTTAACAAACAACAAAGGAGAAGCAATGAGAAATACATTACAAAATATGGCACAGGGCGACCTGTTCGGAAATAACATTAGAGTGAGTATTGATGAGAACGGCGAGCCATGGTTCGTGGCTAAGGATGTTTGCGGGGTGCTTGGCCTTGCCAATCCTACACGGGCACTTAAGTCTCTGGACAATGAAGACCTGACCTTACTTAAAGTAAGGGCAGATGTCCAGATGAGAGAGGTCAACGCGGTGAACGAATCCGGTCTTTATCATCTGATATTCAAGAGTCGTAAACCCGAGGCCAAAGCATTCAAGCGCTGGATCACCACAGAGGTTCTGCCGGCGATCCGCAAGCGGGGACTCTACAGCGGGGATGCGGCGGCGTTGAAGGGCACTAAGATGCGAGGTGCTGATTATATGGCATTGCGGGGCATTGAGGGCAATACGTCGGGGTTCGGCCACAGCGTGGCTGCTATCTGCCGGAAAGCGGGTCTTGAGTTCGATGCGGTGCGTAAGCGCGGTAACAGGTGGCCAGTTGAGGCTCTGGACAGGGCTGTCGGTAACCGTAAGGCTGAGCGCGGTCCTTTGGCTGAGAGCGGAGAAGAGGTGTTCTTCTATGAGGCTAAGTAAACAGCATGAGCAAGCAACATGAATTTGACCAGTGGCTGGATAAGTGGGAACCAGGTATCAGTTTTGTTTTCGGGTTCTGCGCTGCCTTCTTTCTTATTATTGTCGGTCTGAATGCAATGCTCAGAATCACAGTCATCTGGATCTTCGGATTATTTAACTAAACAACAACACAAAGGAACAGGTTATGAATAACAACATGATGATAGACATACTGAAGAACAGCTACACACCGAAACAGTTCAGCGAGGAGGTGGCAGCGGCCGCAGCAAAGATCAGAGGTATTGGACTAAAAGCTGCTAAGCGCGGGACTGCTGATGATGCTCTGATGGATGATTGGTTTGAAACCATTGCAAGTTTGACCGTGAGTGTGGATTTAATGAAGGCCTGTCCGGGATTGGCCAGCCGCATAGGGGAACTTCGGAAAGCAGAACTTAAGAAACGCTGCGCTGAAATGAAGGCTGTTGTTGAGCATGGCACGGCATCCATAAAGCCGGGTGCCGTTAAGAAGGTCCTCAGCGGCAATCACAAGTTTAAGCATTTTATTGAGAAATCAAACAAACAGGAAAAGGGAAAGTTATGAACACAGCAACACCATTCACAGTAGACGATGCCGGTAATTTCCAGTACAAGCCACTTTGCGAAAACATGCACATAAGAGAGCATCAACTATGCTTCGTTTCCTGTCCGGGTCCATCCATGGCGGATCGCCTGCATGGAGTTTTTCGGGCGGGTCTGTCATTCCTGCGGCGATTGCTCGGGCGGTGCAGAGCAGAAAGATCGGCCATTCAGAATTATAGCTTTGATGAGGCTTATCATGATGAAGATCTTCGTCTTCGTTCAGGGTCTGAATCAGATAAATGAAAGGTCAAGGTTATGTCCCTATCAGCTACACCGTCGATCATCGACATCAAAGGCAAACTCTACAGGTCACATGACAGCGATAAGTCTCACTGTAAAAAGTGCGTAGCACAGCTTGACAGCGATCTCTGCTTGGAACTGCCGGACTGTTTCGACCAATACGACAGAACAAAGCACCACTCCTACTGGAGGGAACTCAGCTATATTGAACGGCGAAGGATATCGAACTCAGGGTCTGCATGCATTGCTTTTGCGAGCGCCGCGATCATCTTTATCCTTCTTGTCCTATATATGCTCTGGGTGATCATTTCCGCTTTCATCAGCATGATCGGCACCGAGCCGGTCCGCTGGATCTCCGACCCGGGAGGGGCTCCGGCCCCGGAGACCGCT
>JAQIBS010000103.1 GCA_027858965.1 Kiritimatiellia bacterium | reverse complement strand
CCGAGCGAGCAAAACTGGACAACTTTTCGTCAAACCCCAATAAAAGCAAGGTCTGCACATCATTGTGCATTCCACTTTTGCTCGCCCCAAACCTTCCACTTTTGCTCGCCCGGCAACAGGATTCAAAAAATGAAGCTAATGTAAACGTGTTCGACAAATCAGATCCCTCAAAGAACCTTGATGCCCTGCATATTCAAAACTTTTTCAGCGCCATCACCTCGGGTGAAAAGCTGCATGCTGATATTAACTCAGGCCATAAGAGCACCCTGCTGGTGCAACTCGGCAATATTGCCCAGAGAACAGGCAGAACCCTTAATATTGATCCTAAGTCAGGTCATATCCTGAATGACAAGGATGCCCTGAAACTCTGGTCCCGTAAATATGAGAATGGCTGGGAGATGAAGCTGTAACAGAGGGAGAGTAGGGAGTTGAAGGGAGTTGGAGAGAAGTTGTAGAGTTCTAAAGTGCTAAAGTGCGAGAGTTGAAGAGTCGCTGACGCTCCGTGAGTAGTGGGATGTTGGATGTAGAATGTGAGGAAATGCGTGAGTTGGATCGGGATTTATCCAACAACATCCAACGTCGAATTAGAGGTATACCCCGAAGGGGTTACACATACCAGCCCGGGGCAGCGCCCCGGGTAGCGTAACGAACGGAAACCAGCCCTGAAAGGGCGTGACATAGAAACAACCGCAAAACACCAACAAAGGAAAATAGATGAACAATGCATTTAAACATG
Organism: Kiritimatiellia bacterium; assembly: GCA_027858965.1. GTDB lineage: Bacteria > Verrucomicrobiota > Kiritimatiellia > RFP12 > UBA1067 > M55B167. The sequence continues at coordinate 35,586 of JAQIBS010000103.1, read as the reverse complement.
AGAGCTATCTTGTCCGCAAAAAGATTTTGACACTGGCCGGAGCTAAATTTCACATTTACGATCCCCAGGGAGAGCTGGTTTTCTTTTCGAAACTGAAAGCCTTTAAATTAAAAGAGAATATCCGCCTTTTTACAGATGAAACGATGCAGAATGAGCTGCTCAATATTCAGGCACGCAACATCATTGATATTGCGGCAACATATGATGTTATTGATCCTGAATCCGGTGATAAGGTCGGGGCATTGCGTCGTAAGGGATTGAAATCCATTTTAAAAGATGAGTGGGTCATTCTCGATGTAAATGACAATGAAATCGGCCTTATCAAAGAGGATAACGTATTTCTGGCACTGCTACGCCGCTTCTTAACCAACCTGATTCCACAGACATATCTTGGTGAAATCAGTGGTCGGCAAATCTGCAAGTTCAAACAGAATTTTAATCCGTTTGTCACAAAAATAACACTCGATTTCTCTGAAGATAAACAGCATCAGCTTGATCGTCGCCTCGGAATTGCAGCGGCTGTTCTGTTATGCGCGATTGAGGGAAAACAGAGTTAGGAAGTTCTAAAGTTCTGAAGTGCGAGAGTTCTAAAGTTGAAGAGTCGCTGACGCTCCGTGAGTAGTGGGATGTTGGATGTAGAATGTGAGGAAATGCGCGACATGTGGAATTGTTCGATCCTCCCCAACTCGCGCACTTTCTATTTGCTTCTAAGAAGCAACACTACAGCCTCCGGCATTACTGCGAAGCACTGTAGAGTTGGCTCTCTGAGCCAAGAGCATAGCACACTATTTGCTCATTTTCTCACTCGCGCACTTCTTCAACTTCTTACTCAATCGCGAAGCATCTGGGTTGCTGCACGTTGAATGTAATACACTCGCCCTCTTGACCAAAGTAACCACCCCAGCCAATACGGACACTGTTCACTTTCGATAAATTCAGTTGTTTGGATACATCACTCTTTCCTTCTTTAAACAGACTGAACTGTGACATGCCCACATGCAGACGATGTGCGCCGGACTGATTCAAATAATGACCGGTGGATGCAATAAAGACCGCACCGCCCTTTGTAGCAGCCATCACCAACATCTGTGCATCGGCTGTCTGTCCCTCTGGCAAAGACACGTCAAAGACAAACCCTCCACTGGAAGATAACAGCTCCGGTTTATCTATCGTGAAATCCATAAACAGGTGTGTATCCACATCGCCTTTCTTCAGTTTGGCCCGCGAGGTCCATCCATCACGATCACTCCCCTGAAGAGTAGCTGAAACATAAATTCCGTGACCAACTTTTGGTTCTCCCCTCTGAACCACACTCCGATCAACAATGTTGAATGCACCCTTCAGAGGCAGACGCTTGCCGCGAGATTCTGCTGCACTGCGAAACAACACACTTCCATAGGGTGGCAACTGCACTGCCACGCAGTTTTGCTCGGCCCCGCTCAACGGTGTCATCAATCCCGTCTCCGGATTCCAGAGCTCACTGACGCCCTGACCACCAAAATTCATACTTCCTTTAAAGGGAACATCGCTGTCGTTGATGGCAAAGTATACATCATGATCATCAATCCGACGCTGGGTCACACGGATCGGACCTCCGGCCTCTGAGCTCCATGAACTGCGGGTTACCAGCCGATCAACCATCTCAGGAACAAGCGAAGCCAATCCCGAGGGCAGCAGCAATCCAATACCGCCAGCGGCGCTTTTGCCAGGTGAAAATGGTTTTGAAGTAAACATCTCCACAGCCATCTGCGTGACTTCAGATGACGGAAATTCCGACTCGCTGTTGCGTGGAAGCTCCCCGACAGCAATCACAATCCCGCCTTTTTCCCAGAAGCTATACACCTTTCGCCAGCTATCAATAGGCAGAGTCTCAGTTGCAGGAAGAACCAGAGCTCGCCAGGCGAGATCCCCGTGAGTCAAAGCACCGCTCTTGATCTTGGCCTCTTTCAATGCCTTTGAATCCACATAGGTGAAATCGCGATTGGAATGATAGAGCGAATTCCCCACAGCCTTATAAACTTCTGCAATATTAATTGCCTTGGGATTATTGCTGTTACTATGATAAGAAGGTTCATAATATATCCAGGCACTTTCAATCGGATACAGCATCGCCACATCACAAACCTGATACCCTCCCTTTAACATGGTCGAACAACGTCCGACATAGCTGTTAATCCGCCGCAACTGATTGTCATCCAATCCGGCAAAGCGATAGTAACTGGTAAAGGTGGTGATGCCACCCCAGAGCTGACGGTTAAGACTTCCGCGGATCTGATGCTCCGTGACCACAATCTTCGGCCGGCCATCCCCCTCTTTGCGGTACTGCTGCTGAAAATCAGAGGCCTCACTCATCCTCTCAGTGCGTTTCTCCAATTCGGCAACACTGCTGATCAACCGGGCCGTATACCAAGGAACCTGTGCGGGAATTGATGTCAGGCAATCCATGCTGGGTGCATCAATCCGACGCACACATCGAAAGAAATCACCATAGAGAGGAACATGACTGCCAAAATTCTCCTCCATCAGAAGATGACCGCCGGAGAGCAGGTCATACTCCTCGCACCAATCCTGAATCTGTCCGAAATAATTCTCTGAAACCAGATCCGCAATCATATCCCAGAAAATATAGCGTATCTGTGCTCCTTCACAGCCCGCATTTGTCACCAGTGCCGGCAGCAGCGGAATCAACTCTTTACCGCTGCGCTCCTTAAATTCAGAGGGCAATTCCACCGACCAAGGCAGCACCCTGTACGGCATGGGTTTAAACCAGTAACTCATCAGGGATGGTTCATCCGTAAAGGTGGAGAGAAAATATTTACCCAGATTGTTGCCCATATGCTGGGCATAGGTATCATGATTCACCTTTAGAAAACGCGCGGTGGCATCTTTCATCAGCAGGTTGATATAGGGGTTTTTAAAGGCGACACTGGCCTCAATATGCGTACCCTCAAGAATAATATCCTGAGTCATGGCCACAACAAACCAGTTTCCTGCCGGAAGCTGACAACTCAGTTTTCCATCTACTACCGATGCATGCAGATCGCGTCCCTGCTTCAGATCAATTGCTCCGTTACTGCGGGGATAGGCCATTGCCAGCACCAACTCTCCTGGAGGCAACTGAAGTGACAACAATCCCCCCACTACATTAGTCGAGGCAATCAGCAATCCACGGGCACCGAACTCCGGATGATCCTTCAGAGTCAGATCGCGGGCACTCCCCGAGGGATAGCCGCACTCATCATAGAGCCAGAGCGACATGCCCGCCGCTTTAGCCACATGCACCCCACGCAAAAAAGCAGGCCACTTACTAGCATCATCCACATATCCCTTGAAAGCCACATTGCCGGCAAAGCCGCCGAATCCCTGTTCAGCCAGCTGACGCAGCTTCGCATCCTGCGCTTTCGGATCATCAGGCTGAGAGTGAAAGATCCTCAGAATACGGGAGGAGGCTGGGGGATAAGCGAAGCGTTCTGCCAGAGAGCGGTCATCCCCCGGCAGTTCAGGTAGCCCCGCACCCCCGGATGCCCCGGCAGATAAAACATTCAGACATAATAACAATCCAATTAAAAATTTATTCATATACTCTGATCCCCTACTAATGCAGCAGAGCCGCAACCAAACAGACCGTGTGTAATCTGCAGTGACTTTTCTTTCTCTTTGAGTTGTTGTGTGAAAGCCATCACTGCATTAGTCAACAACGCTTCGCGTTGCATAGAATAGAAAAATTAAATAGCAATTCATTTCCATCAGTTAACCAAGTCATCGCTCCAAAATCCACATATTTTTGACAAAAAGAAACCACAGAAAGAAATTACCACCTAATAAAAGCAAACTGAAAGATTACTGTAGAGGATATAAAATGGATAAGACTGTCTGTGAAAGGATGCCCCAATGGTGGAAAATATAGATAAAACTATCGACCGGCAGAATAGGCGGCATTATCCTCAGATGCCTGCATCACCGCTGTCTGCTCGATCAACTTATCTTTCAGATATTCAGGGGCGAAATCAACATCTTTCGGCCTCGTAACCGTGCGTGAAACAGGAGAGATATATGCCTTCTTGAAAAAAACAACCTCTTTCAACGGCTCAAAAGCCGGACCCCAGACTGAAGATTTCAGATCAACATTCCCATCCGTACCGTCACTGAACAACAGCCAGAGCGTATAATCTTCAATATATTTTATTTCTTTTATTTCAAGCATAACTTACTCCAGTGGCGGAAGCTTTTTCAGATGATTTTTGATGGGTCTACAATAAGAATTACTTTTACAAAGATCTGGAAAGATCACGACTCATTAATTTTAGAAAATCAAAGATATTCGCTTCATAGTGATGAGCTTCAGAAAAGGTGTTTGGCTCGTCTGGCTCTATCGTCATCAGATCTGCGGTAGTGCTGGCATACAGGAATCAGTCAGCCGGACCCACGCTCGTGTCTCACTGAGTTCCGGCTCTACTTATTCAAAAGAGAACTTATGCTGCGTCAACCCCTGCTCATTACGCATAGTAATCAGCTGCTGCTGTAGGGTTGCATCAACCGGCACGCCCTTACCTTCGCGCGCAACCCCGGTGAGATACTCTTTCTCACCGCAGGTGTAGATACGCTCCTGGCCCGGCGCTTTCTGCGAGGCGCGCAGTTCACGCAGAATATCACCACAGGTTTTCTTAAAGGCATCCACATCACAGAAATGATCAATGTCCATGGCCATAAAGAAGTGACCCAGAGAATAGGGACGGCGTTCTCCTTCATCGGTGAGGCCACTCAGCTGTTTCAGAAATGCCCCCTGCTGAAGGCAGGAAGACAGAATTTCAACCACAGTAGCAAAGCCATATCCCTTATGACCGCCGGTCTCCTCTCCTATTCCCCCGATAGGTGCCAAGGCAGCTTCACCGTTGACAAGATCCTTAAGAATCTGAACCGAATCGGTCTTGGTCTTGCCGTCACGACCGATCACTAATCCAGGCGGACAATCAATGCCTTCGCGTTCGTACTGCTCAATCTTTCCTCTTTGGATAATGGATGTTGCAAAATCACTCGTAAAAGGAAAACCCTCATCAGTCGGGAAACCGAACACAAGCGGATTTGTCCCCAGCATATTCTCAACACCATTGGTAGGAGCAATAGAGGGACGGGCGTTAGTTCCGGTTAAACCGATCATACCGGCATCAGTAGCCATCATCGGATAATAGCCGGCAAAGCCATAGTGAGTTGAATTACGGGCCACAACCATGCCGAGTCCATACTTACGAGCCTTTTCAATAGCCATCTCCATACAGCGCTTCGCAATAACCATCCCCATGCCATGGTGTCCATCCACCACTGCAGTGGCGGCCTTATCGCGGACAATCTCAAACTCCGTGACCGGCTGCTGGATCTTCTGCTGAACAATGCGATCATAATAGATTGGTTTAAGACGCCCTATGCCATGCGAATCAATACCTCTACGGTCAGCGGAGATGAGCACATCAGCACATACCCGGGCATCAGCCTCCGGAACGCCAATTGACTGAAAAAGATCAACCATAAAAAATTCAAACTGATCAAAGGGTATCCAAACGGTATTATTCATTAAACTATCCTTACATATGTAACAAAACTGCGGTGATTATAACCAAAGTTGCTTTTATCTGCAACCAACTTATCGGGCGCGTATGCGCCCAATTCAGTTCCGTTGAACATTCCCTATTGTGTTTGCCCTGAAAGGGCTTGTCAAACTAGCCCGGGGCAACGCCCTGGGTATATACAGAACAATGTATGTGCTCTTAAGGAGCACTTCAATGTTTTTGAAGACCCCTTACAGGGCTCATTATTGCTAATCAGTTACCCCGGGCGCTGCCCGGGGCTAAGGTGAACAGCCCTTTCAGGGCAAATATGCGTATACTTATCATTTTAGTATATCCGCTGCTATGCGGTGGATGTTTTCGTAGCAAATCCAAACCCCAGGCTCTCAGAGCTCTTTCATCCAGTCAACGGCCTCTGCCTGCCATTTATCCCACATCGGGCCCTTATAGCCATTCAGACCATGACCACCGCTTTCAAGTTTGAGATATTTAGCGGGGACTTTACATTTCATCAGGGCATCATAGAATATCTTGCTGTTATCCGGCGAAACAACATGATCATCCATGGCATGTGCCAGGAAACAGGGAGGCGTCTTTGCCGTCACCTGCTTCTCGTTGGAAAAGAGCTCCTCCATTTCAGGGGCAGGATTTGCCCCCATTAAATTCAATTTCGATCCCCCGTGGCCCTTGGGCCCCATGCTGATCACAGGATAAACAAGAATCGCAAAATCAGGACGACAGCTGATCTTTTCGATTGGATCATCTGAAGCCGGATTACCGCTGTCAAAATGCGTTGCAGCCGATGATGCCAGATGTCCACCGGCGGAGAACCCGATAATACCAATTTCATCCGGGTTGATCTTCAGCTCCTCAGCGCGTGAGCGCACAGTACGGATGGCCCGCTGCGCATCATAAAGAGGACGATTGAGCTTGCCATGCGGCAGCCGATACTCCAGCACAACACCGGTGATCCCGTTTTTATTCAGCCATTTGGCAATACCACTGCCCTCACCCTTGGTAACCAGTCCGCCATAACCACCACCAGGACAGATCACTACCACCATCCCATCAGGCTTCGCAGGTTGATACACAGTAATATAGGCTTTTGCATCCTCGGAAATATTTTCATCAACCGGTGCCTGTCCCGGCCAGAGACTGACGCGCTGATGCACAGTTCCCCCGAACGCGGCAACAGTCCGTATAAATATAGCCGTTATAACAACGATTAAAATTCCGATGCCGGAATGATACTCCATAAAGACTCCATGCTTCCGTGCAAAATTAGCGAACCATGATTAGCGTTCCAGCCGCATCCGAACGCATCACATGCAATATACCCGTACCGGTAAACAGGGCGCTTTTGAACTGCGCGGAGGAAGTCGTAGAACCGTAAGTTCCAACAGTAAGCCGTTCCCCATCCAGAGTTCCCGCATTCACATATTCCTCCACACCATCTGCCAGATTGACAGTCGATGCTGAGGTCAGATGCAGTCGGGTATTATTTATAGAGGCATTGCTGCCACCGAATGTATCACCATTTCCACCTTCGACAGACAGAGTTCCGGCTGTCACGGTGATATTGGTTGACCCTGTCCAGGTGGAACCGTTAGCAAAAGCAACTGCACCGGATTCAATAATAAGATCGCCATCTGTATCCGAAGCAGAGGTAAGACCTTTCAGAGTCATTGTTCCGCTGTTACGATAGCGTAGGGAAACCTTGCCAGTGAAGTACCCGACAAAGCTGCGTGCCGAAGTATCCCCTTTCAATGTAAGTGTAGCTTGTTCAGCACTTTTAATGACCATGTTGGTTTGGCTGTTACTTGCCGACGCATTATTCACCAATCTAATCTGCTGATCAAATCCGTTGAGATCCAGATAACCGGTCTGGGTATAACTAGCCCCAAAAGTCACATAGGAGTTGGTCGGCATTGCAGAATCAACTCCACACAAGAAGGTGGAATTCAGAAGCTCCAGCTTTGTCCATGTATTATTGGTGGCACAGACATTAAAAGTTCCCGTGTTATCAGTAGCGATTCCAAAGGTTCCAAAATTTAAGGGCTCTTCTTCAAAGCGCATGCTTTTCCCACCTGCAGTCTGCATCCACGGGCGGGCATTAACAGAATCAAAACCACCGCGGAAAAGCAGATCTCCTTTGTTGTCGATGCGTCCGTTCCCGAGGAAGGTGAACTTGCCGTTCAGCACAAGCGTAGCGCTGGGGGGATAGATCTGACCGATATAATGTACATTGGAGGCAATGATCAACGGCCGGTTGTTTGTGATGACCATGTCAGTAAAATAAATTGCTCCGCGCTGATTCCAGCTGTTATCAGTGGTAGTATTGCGTTCCACCGTAATAGTATTGGTCGGATTCCCAAATGCCGTACCGTTATTAGCCATAAGGCAGCCATCAGATATAACCACAGGTGATTCAAAGGTGTTCGTGCCGGTTAAGTGAAGAGTACCGACATCTGATTTAATGAGTGATTCAGTTGGAACACCCCCTGTAATCGGGCCTGAGATGGCAAGGGTCTGATTGCTCCCAATCTGGAAATCGTGAGCCCCTGAGAGAGCCAGGGGAGCAGCAATTGTATGGGTAACCTCTGTGCCACCGGCAGGTGTAAGCACACTCACATCACCAAGTCCAAGCTGAATACCAGAGTTTTCATCGGCTGCAGTGATAGAGAAGGGTGCTCCACGATCGAAACGAATTGCACCCAGAGCAAACTCATCATCCAGAATGGCCGATGTTCCAGCTGAAGCAAAGAGAAAGGTCTCACTACCGTCAAAAAGAGGCGCTGCATCCCAGTTATTGGTATTAGAGAAATTCGTATCCTCTCCGGCACCGGTCCAAGTGCGGACAGTGCTGGAGAGAGGAACGGTTAAAACCGTAAGCGTCCCATCCCCTGTGATAAATGTACGACCACCAACAGTATTGCTTACCGTATACACACCTGCTGTGAGAGCTGCTCCATCAACCTGCGCGTTTTCACAGATTAAGTCAATTCCAGATGGGAGAGAGAGCTGGGCTGTATCCGAGACAGTCAACGGCACCGAGGGAATATCTGCACCATCCACATGAAGAATGCCGGTGCCGGATGCTGTCAGAGCTGTAACGTTGGGGAACGCTGCTCCGCCGGCAAGTGCAAGAGTTCCAGCCTTAACCTCAAGAACTCCTGATGTTTCTGAGACCTTTGCTGTAACGGTCAGAGTATGATCATCAGAAACTGGTTCCCATACAAGCGAGAGCTCCCCGTTAAAACTACCATAAAAGGTTGAATCAGCAGTACCTTGACAGGTGAGGGTAGCCGGGCCGGAAGAGGAGGTGATTTTAAAAGCATCAGGTTTAGTTGTATCTCTATAATCTATAATCGGACGGTTGATGGTCTGATCATTGCCATTAATGTCCAGATTGCCGCCGTTGCGATAACTCACACCGAAGTGAACAGTTGCATCAGGATCAAGCGCACCGGGAACGTCTGTGTAGATTGTATCGGTATAAACTCTCAACTGTTTATATTTGTTGCCTGCTACTGCAAGACGAAGGTAGGTGTTGTCCTGATAGATATTGTTCGGCCAGTTGAAAGGAACACCACTGATGATATTGGGGCCATTCAAAACAATAGACATGGTACTTCTGGCAGGTTCCTGAATGGTGATACCACCGGCATATGTCATTGGGCCACCCGGATTCCACCGGGTATAGGCGTTAGGCCCAATAATGATTGCGCCGGTATTGGTCACAGTGGTGCCGTAAGCACTGCTGATTGCATAGATTGTACCATCAGCATTATTAATTGTAATGGGTAGATTATAATTACCGGAGGTTTCGAATTTCATTAACACATAACTGACATTGTCAACCCGGCGCTGATTAAGAGTGAGCGGAGCGGTAAAACCGGTATCATAGACATATACTTTGCCATTATTAGAGATAACGCCACCAGTCAGACCAACTTCATCATGCGCATAAAAGATATTGCCTCCTTCGATAGTGATGCTACCGCTACCCGAGATGGAGCCATACGTGTAGATATGCGCCCCTGAGAGCATAAAGGTGACATCACTATCCAATGTTACAGGAACATTGAGATTCAATGCTCCTGAGCCGGAGACGGTGATATCACCGGTGAGGGTAAACCCCACTCCTGTATTCCCAAAAGTGACAGTATTAGTACCGGTAGCTGAGATGCCGGAAAAAGTAAAGTCGGCAAGGTCATTGACAACACTGATAACACTCTCAGCCACGCTATTAGAAAATATCAGCGCATCACCGCTCGCAGGCGCGCCAGATGGGCTCCAGTTGGCATCGGATGAGAACAGAGAGTCTCCTGCTCCACCGGTCCAGGTTTTATCAGCAGCACTTACAGTAAATACGACTAATAACAAAATGCATGAACACACAATACTTCTTTTCATAATCAAAACCCTTTATTCTTTATTTAATATATTAAGCTATAAATTATATGAACAAAACCCAGCACAGTCAACCCGAAAGAGCAAACGTAGTTCGTAGTTTGAAATTGACGTACGGCCTGGAGTTATGCTTAAATTTAAGACTAGTATAATAAATACTAATAATCTAATCGACCAAGGGGGAAATCAAATGAAAAAATCCGCATCCGTATGTTTAATTCTATGCATGTTAACTCTCGCAATTAACGCTGCCGACAAGCCCAAAACCGAGATTCCTGAGGCAGGTGCCGACGGATGGATCTCTTTATTCAACAGCTGTGATTTATCAGGCTGGGAAGGTTTTGAAGACTACTGGTCTGTTGTCGATGGCGCTATTCAGGGTACTGAGACCAAAGAAACTTCCAAACACACCCATCTGATTCTGCTGAGTTCTAAGGACAACCCGGAAAAGTTTGCCAACTTCGAGTTGCGCTACAGCTGGCGCATGCTCACCAAGGGCGGCAACTCAGGAGTGCAGATCCGTGGCAAGATTGACAAACCAGAGATGTTTCATGTCGGCGGTTATCAGGCAGATATCGACGCAGGCAACAGCTTCACCGGCATTATCTATGATGAAGGCGGCGTCGCTGGAGGACGCGGCATCATGAGCAAACGTGGAGAGAATACACTCTGGGATGAAAAGAACGTACGCTCAAGCACTCCGTTAAACAAGAACAATGCTGAGATCAAAAAAGACATTAACCCCTGTGGTGAATGGAACGATTGTGTAGTAAAGGCAGAGGGCAATCACATTGTTTGCAGCATCAACGGCCAGGTCACAACAGAACTGACCGATAACAGCCCGAAGGCACTGAAGAGCGGCGTGATTGGTCTTCAAATGCACGGTGGCCACACCATGACCATTCAATTCAAAGATATCCGCATTAAGATGCAGTAGGGGTTAGAGATTAGGGAGCTGAAGGGACTAGGTCCGCGCCGGGCGCGGAGGTCGGCTCCGCCTCCAATTGTGGGATGTAGAACGTGGAAAGTTGGATGTGGTGCGACACCTAGACTCGAACTTTGTCTCGAACTTAGTCTTTGCGTGATTTAGGTGCGAGACAAGGTGCGAGACAAGGTACGGAGTGGGTGCGAACGTTGAATGACAGAAATAGCGACGTTGGCGCGTCAGCAATGTAGGTCCGATTTCCAATCGGACATGTCCGGTTGGAAACCGGACCTACGTTAGATACAGATCAACAGACAACTATTTGGAAAGAACAATTTATTGTTTTTTCTAGCCGCCTAAGCGGCTAGAGGTTAAGTGCCCCCCCCTAAATTGCTTCTGTATTTTGAGAGACCCCCCACAAACTCAACTCAAAGCAGCATGATCAGTGTTCCTTCATCATATGTGCGCATGACGTGCAAGATACCCGTACCGGTAAACAGCACGCTCTTGAACTGAGCGTTAGAGTCTGCGGATCCATAGGTGCCGATCGGCAGGTGCACGCCATCCAGAGTGGCTTTGTTCACATATTCAGTAATGCCTGCCTCCAGATTAACAATGGACGACGAAGTCAGGTGCAAAGTCGTGATATTGATCTCAGGATCACTCCCGCCAAATGTATTGCCGTCGCCACCTTCAACCGACAACGTCCCGCCCGTAACCGTTATATTCGTTGAACCGGTCCAGGACGCACCAGTACGGAAGGCAACGGTACCGGCCTCGATCAGAAGGTCACCCGTTGTGGTGGAAGCGCAACCGGGACTGATAAAGGCCAGTGTGCCGCTATTGCGATGGCGTAGCGAAGCCGCGCCCGAAAAATAGCCGACAAAGGGCCGAACGTCGCTATCCCCCTGCAGGGTGAGGGTGGCGGGGTGCGCACTATTCACGAATATATTGGTGCTTCCGCTTGCAGTGCTGTATCTTAAAAATTTCACCTGCTGGTCAAAACCATTGAGATCCAGAAATCCTTTCATTGCATAACCGACACCGAAGGAAACATACGAATTAGTGGGCAGGACGTGGGGTGCTCCACAGAGGAAAGTGCCTTTGTAGAGACCAATGTAACTGACTGCGGAGCCGACAATGATCGGACGCTCGTTGGTGGCTACGATGTCGGTGAAATACAGGGGGCCGATTTTATTAAAAGAGCTGGATGTGGATGTCGGACGATGAAGAGTGATGGTGTTGGTCGGATTGCCGAGCGCAGTGCCATTGTTCACAGAAAGAAACCCGTTCGAAATGACCAGGAGAGACTCAAAGGTGTTGGTACCGGTTAAACTGAGCGTACCGTCTCCGATCTTAATAAAGGGGTCGGTCGGAGTGCCGCCCGAGATAGGGGCAGAAATGGCGAGCGTCTGAGCACTGCCCAGACGATCGAATATATAGAGGGGAAAACAGTCCCATGAAAAGCGGTATGGTCCATAGGAATCGCCTTGATGATAGGCATGTCCATTATAGAGCCAGTTACGTACAGGCAGATGTTCGCGGAAGAAACGGGCGGCTGAGAGCTCATACATCTCAGGGTATTCATCATAGATCGCTATTCCGGCAGAGAGCATATCGCGCATGACCTGTCGTCGACCCCTGTTTAACCGGTGGATAGCGACACTCCATAGTTTCAGCCAGCCGGATCAGCTCTTTAATAAAGGCCTGTTTTTCTTCGGCGGATAACAGAGGATAAAGCCAGTCATAGACGATGGCACCTGTAACCATATTGCGACCGGTTGTGCGACAGGGATCATGACGGTCAGGGAGTTTTGCTTTCTTCAAAAACTCAAGAGTATCATGGACAGTCCGACGCCCCAGTTCACGGTCACCGTTGATCAGATATTCAATGGCATCCAGCTCTAATTTAAAATCAGGACGTCGTTTTGACCTGTCGGCCAGCTTCTTTAGAATCGGAGCCAGCGCAGGATGTTCACGGCGTGCCTTGAGAGCGGAAATATGCTTCGCTCGCAGGTAGAGTCGTGGATGCACAGCAGGAGGCACAGGAACACGCGCGCCATGCACCTCTTTCCAGGCCAGTTCAGAGTGTACACCACCGGCAAGCAGTGCCAGAAATATTGTAACCAATAATTTATTCATCAGCCATTGCCTTTACAGAGTTTCTTTCACACATCGTGGCGGACGGTGAGGCCACCGTCCCTCCAAGGGTACACGTATCATTCGCTGCATCTGTGGAGGGCCCCAGGCTCTGGGGCTGCGGATGGTGAGTCCACCGTCCCTCCAAGTTTACAGATGTTAACGCAAACTCCTGCAACTGCAATGCGGACCAAATTACAGCTGGACTTCGAACTCATTGGCAGCCAGGGCGCGGACGGGTTCCGGATCAATGGATTTGCTGCCTGCGGGGAAACCGGCATTACCGATCTGTCCACCCCAATCGGATGATTTGAATGCATCTGCAGGAATACGGATATCTTCGGATGACGAGCCGATGTAAACACGGAACAAACCGGGTTCCACTGTCCAGTTCATCTTCATATCCAATAAACGCAATTGCTCATCGGTAAGAGTAAAGCTGACATCACGAGACTCACCAGGATCTAATTCAACGCGTTCAAATCCGGCCAGTTCGATAAAGGATCGGTTAACCGAACAGACCACATCCTGAAGATAAAGCTGGGGAACTTCCGCCCCACGACATTTACCGGTATTGGTCAGGGTAAAGGAAATCTTCACCGGTTCCCCCAGTTTAGGTTTCTGATTGCTGATTTTTACAGCATCATACCGGAAGGTCGTATAGGAAAGTCCATGACCAAACGGATAGAGTGAACCATCAACACGCGCCCTGCCCGCTGAGCGTGATGCCGGTTTGTAAGGAAAGGCATAAGGAATCTGCCCCACACATTTAGGCCAGGTGAAGGATGACTTAGCTGAGGGGTTGACCTTTCCAAGAAGCACATCCGCCAGAGCACCGCCTCCATACTGACCGCCGAAACCTGCATAAATGATGGCAGGAATATGTTTATCAGCCCAGTTAATAGAAGCAGGCCGACCATCAACCAGAATCAGCACAACCGGTTTGCCTGCGGCATGCAATGCTTTGAGCAGAGCCTCCTGGTGTCCGGGCAGAGCCAGAGAGGAGCGCGAAGCGGACTCACCCACTGTTATATGATTCTTGCCTCCCAGAAAGAGCAACACAACATCGGATTCCTTTGCTTTGGCAACAGCTTCATCAATCAGGGACTGCTCTTTGGACGTGGGAGGTTCAGGCAGAATGTCGGATTCAGGAAAACGCTTGTCCACAAGATCACATCCCTTTGCATAGAGCACTTCAACCTTCTTGCCCAGAGCCGCCCGGATGGACTCATCCATATTGGTCACCTCAATATTCTGCGGTCCATAACGGGAGTGCCCGAAATGGTCATCGCGGGCGTTTGGTCCGCAGACAAGCACCTTCTTCAGCTTTTCCCGGTTAAGCGGCAGCAGGGAGTCGTTCTTCAGTAACACAATAGATTGTTCTGATGCCAGTTTTGCAACTGCATGATGCTCTGCACAACCGACAATCTTATCAGAGGCCTCGGGGTCTGTGACATACGGATTATCGAAGAGCCCGATGCTGAATTTATAGCGCAGCACCTCACGGGTTCTCTGATCCAGAGTAGCCATAGGCAGAATTCCCTCTTTGACAGCCTCGCGCAGCGGCAGAGTAAAGGTCTCAGGCTGACGGAATGTGGTACGTACATTCAGACCGGCGGCAAGCGCCGCAGCAACTCCATGCTTGTAATCAGGCACAACACGATGCTTGGTATAGATGTACTCAACAGCCTCGGAGTCAGAGACAACATAACCATCAAAGCCGTACTCTCCACGCAGAAGGTCGGTCAGAAAATATTTAGACGCACTGACCGGATCGCCATCCCAGTCGTTGTATGATGACATTGTTCCATGAGCTTTGCCCTCCATGAATGCGCGACGGAAAGGGCGCATATACAGGGTGTGCAGTTCACGCGGGCCAATAGATGGGGCAGTGCGGGCACGGTCATCACGTCCACCCTCAGGAACGGCATAGGCGCAGTAATGCTTGGGACTTGAGGTGGTTCCATTGGCCTGCAGGGCTTTAACCATTATAACACCGAGCTCTGAAACCAGATATGGATCTTCACCATAACACTCCACAATGCGTCCCCAGCGCGGATCACGCGGCAGATCAAGAATCGGAGCATATGTATTGGAGAATCCAAGAGCCTTATTCTCACGGGCGGTAACACGTCCGACATCCGCAATCAGTGCGCGGTTCCAGGTGCAGCCGAGTCCCTGCTGAGCGGGAAAAGAAGTTCCATGACTCACACATGCACCGCGGATGCCCTCATTGGTAAATTCACAGGGAATCCCGAGGCGGGTCTCTTCTACAAACCAGCGCTGGGTTTTATTAAGAGTCTTAGGAATAACCGAGGGAGGTCCTTTTAAAACCTTATCCTTGCTTCCGTAGCCATTGCAGTGCTCATCGATGTTGCCGATACCGTCTTTCCAGACGCGCTCTTTCCATTTCGGGGTCGGTTCTGAGTCCATCAGCACCCTTGGGTAGCCATACAGGGTTGTGGCCTGGCAGGTCTTCTCCTCAAGAGTCATACGTGAAAGAAGATCTTCAACACGCTTCTCAATCGAGACAGAGGGATCTTCATACGGATCAACCTTGCCGTTCTTATTAAAATCTATGGGTGCCGCACCCACCGCCATTGTATACATGATAACAGAGAGACCGGCCCAGAGGATGGTCAGAGCCGGCCGGCTGCCGGAATATTTTTCATTTTTCATTTCATATTTTCCTGTTGCTACGCCCTAAGGATCTGGAGTGCGGCGACATTGTCGCGCGGCTGAAAAGCGCAGACTGAGTCTGCGCACTCCAGAGCCTCCGGCGGATTAATCGTCATATCTACCAGTTACATACTCATCATCTTAACATTTTTAACAGCACCAAACATAGAGGCAGCTCCATCTTTAGTAATTTTTTCTGAGATCTTACCATCCGCTGAAACAGAGATTCTACGGATGCGAAATTTTCCTTTCTGATAATCAAAGGTTTTGCCGTCATCCTCATAAAGATCAAAGCTACCACCATTCTTACCATAAGTCCGCACCTCCAATGAATGGCCATAGGCCTCCTTGGTTGTATTGACCGCTTTGGTCAGCATTGGGATCACAGCGCCCTCTTTAACAAAGAGAGGAATACGGTCTTTCAATTCCTGGGCGGTGACTGTAATGGTCTTACCATTACCAGCCAGCTTGCCTGTATAAAAATCATACCAGTTCCCCTGTGGCAGCTGCACTGTTCTTTTTACGGCCTGCTTTTCATAGAAAGGAGCCACCATGATAGATGGGCCAAACATAAACTGATCTGTCTTTTCAACCACCTTTCCCTCAGCATAGGGGTTCTTCTCACTATCCAGTCTTCCCTTGGTCACACTCTCTTTCAAAGCGAAGCCCTCTTCCAGAATCATGGCCCGGATCGGAGGAATTCCTTTGCGGTTATAATCGGCAAAGGCTGTATAGATATAGGGAAGCAGCTGCATACGCAGTTTGATCACATCCCGGACCGAATCAGTCACATCGTTATAAGACCACGGTTTTTTACCGGATGACCAGGCATTCAACATGGCCAAATGTGAAAAGCAGACGGTCTGCACACGGTTGAGCCACTCGCGTCCACTTGCTGCACTGCGTGCCTCCGGGGTCCACAGAATACCGCACAGACTCGCAGCGGAGATGCCAGTAATATACTGAGAGTGGCTGTAGGAATCGCTATAGATAACAAAGGGATAACCGGATGAAGCTCCATTGCCGGCACGAACCAGCCCATAGGTACGCGTGTTGTGTTTTCGAAAAAGATCGGCATAGAGCATGTTCTGCAGCAGAAGTCCATAAGATTGACGCATGGTTTCACCGGATGTTCCCGATGGAAATGTGGCGTGATCAGGCCAAAGCCACTTATCATAACCGTCGACCTCATCGATTTTATAACCGCTTATACCGATGCTGATATGATCCTGCCAGTGCTGATCGGTCAAAGTTTTGCGCGCTTCGGGCAGGGTATAGTCAGGAACGATTCCCAGCCAGACCATGTGCGAACCGGCTAGAGGATACAGCTTTTTATAAATCCGGGATGCGGGAGAGACATAAGGATTCTCCCAGTTTTTAACCTGAATCAAATCTTCCAAACCGGATGCATTCACGCCCAGCGCCAGAAGTCCGACTGCTAACAAAATCATTTTTTGCATATCAATTTCCCTGTTTTAAAATCAAACAGATATTATACGACAAACAGGACAATCAGGACGAGGATTAAGATATGCTAAACAGTGATTGTCCACAAAAGAACGCAAGGAATGTAGCGCGGGCTTTGCCCGCAACCCAAATACGAACATCCAACATCGAACGCTGAACATCGAATAAAAGGTAGCGCTCCGCGCGATTATCGAAATTAGTGATACAATCTTTCAATAAGCCGGTCAGTTAATAAACCCCTTCTTGAATAGCCGCCTGTAGCATGGCCTTGACATTTTCAACAGGAGTGCCCTTTTCCAAAAAGTCAGAAGCGGCAAAGAGATAGTGGCCACCGGGCTTACCCACATTAATGATTGCGCGGGTTTCAACATCTACCTCCTCGGGTGTCGCTGTTTTAAGAAAGTGAATTTGGTCGAGATTGCCAAGCAGACAGATTCTTCCAGCTGTTGCATTCTTCGCCACCGCCAGATCATTATCGCCCTGGGGCGGCTCTGAAACCGTCTCCCAGACGGTCATCCCCAGCTCACAATAAACATCATAAAAGGTTTTTGCGTAACCGCAGTTGTGATAAACCGTATAAGCCCCCTGCTCATGAATGGCATCAATCAGGCGTTTTTCGTATGGGAATACATTGGCCATAAAGTAATCTACACTAACAGATGCCGAGTTGGCAATGTGCCCCTGCAAACCAATCATATCAGCGCCGCCCTCAACCATCGGATGGTTGTAGGCAATCATCGCATCGGTCACCTTATCCATTAGCGCCCGGTAAAGTGATTCATTCGTATAGGGAGCCATCATCAGGTTCTCGATACCCCAGAGTTCAGCAACATAATTAAAAACACCAGCCCATCCCCAGGGGGCGTTGATACCGCGATCTCCAATCTTTTCACACCACGACATATTAACATCGCGCATCAGCTGAGCATCTTCGGCATTTAATTCCGGCAGCCACTTCACAAAAGCCTCAATATCGGCATCCTCTTCAAACATATATTTACGAGTAGTAGCTATTAGTCCGGTGGTGGCAGCCCCGGCATCGGGCACCACGATCTCCTGAACAAGCACTCGCTCAGGTGTAGTGATCTCAATGCGGGTGACCCACATTTCACCCTCAAGCTGTTTTTCCCGATTCACCTGCCAGTTTTCATGATCGTGCAACATAAAGCGTGGAGTCATAAAGCGGTTGTGCTTGGCAATCACATCAAAGGGAATTTCGTCAGCCAGCTGCAAAACATCATCCACACGATCATAGGCATCGCGCCCCGGGTAGTACCAGTTGAGATACTCCTCCTGAATAAATGGCACAACCGGCACCCGGTCAGGAATTTCACCCCGCAGTACTGTTAAGATTCTCTCTCTGGAAGTCATAGTTTTCCTTCGAAGAAGTTGAAGGTTAAAAAGTTAAAATGGTTGAACTGGTATCAATGCAGACACCTACCTTCTACGCTCTGCCCGCCACACTTTGCGCTATGCCCTTTGCCCTTTGCTCTATGCTCTCTGCGCTATGTGCTCTACCCTATACGGTTTCTTCGGCATAAAGAGCTGCACCAGGGTCCACGCCACTACGTAGGAAAAACCGGACATCACAAAGAGCACTGTGTAACTGCCGGTAGCATCCAGAATCCACCCGGCCACCTTGGCAACAAATATCCCGCCGATTGCCCCTGCCATTGTGCCGATGCCGGTGACCGATGCCACCGCACTTTTCGGAAAGGCATCTGAGACCAGGGAGAAGAGGTTTGCCATCCACCCCGCGTGTCCCGCTGTTGCAATTCCGATCAAAATGACTCCCAACCAGAGGTTGCCGGTAAAAGCCGCCAGGATGACCGGCACGGGCAACAGGGCGCAGACTAGCATCACCAGACGCCGGGAGGAACGCACATTCATGCCGCGTTTGACTAAAAATCGGGTCAGCCATCCGGCACCGATACTGCCAAGAATGGTAATGGCATATATAGTGACCAGTGGTGGCCCCATCTGCTTAATATCGATATTATGCTGTTTATCCAGGAACTTGGGCAACCAGTAAAGAAAGAACCACCAGACGGGATCACTGAAAAGCTTACCGAAGAAGAAGGCCCAGGTGGCGCGATAACGCATAACCTCACCAAAGCTGAGATTCTTTTCGAGCACATCTTCCTCACCGGGATCTTCTACAGGTTCCTGCGGCAGACGATATTTAATCAGCCAGATAACACACCAGATTAAACCGGGAATACCCAGAACAATCGCTGTGAACATCCAGCTGGTTTTAGAGTAAATCGCAATAATAGCCAGCGGCGCAATTATTGGCCCCAACATGGATCCGGTGTTGAATATTCCGGTAGCAAAAGCCCTCTCGGATTTAGGGAACCACTCGGCCGCACTCTTAATAGCACAGGGAAAGCACCCTGCCTGCGTAAGACCGAGCGCAAAACGCACAACTATAAATGCCGCAACCGAGGCCGCCCATCCATGCGCCATGGCAACCAGCGACCAGAGCACCATAAATATCGCAAACCCGAAGCGTGTTCCTATACGGTCAATCAGCCAACCAACACCAAAAACTCCCACCGCATAAGCAATCTGATAGGAGATAACAATATTCGCATAGTCGCTTTCACTCCACCCGAATTTATCTGAGAGCGCAGGTGCCAGCACCGAAAGAAACTGCCGGTCAACATATAGAATTGTGACTGCCAGAAACAACAATGCACAGACAACCCATTTAAACGATTTATTATTTCTCATGACAATAATCCTGTTTCTGTATTTCAAATGCCGTAAAGCAAATTCTTGTTATTTATACACGTTTTTTATCTCTCACAGAGACACTTTTGATGTAAAAACAGCCATCTAGACCCAATTAGTTTGGTTGCGGCTCTGCTGCATTGGTTTATTTGTGCAGAGCTTTATTATATTTCTTCCAGAGCTGCATTGATGCTTCAAGCTTACTACGCGCTGTTCCAGGAACCTTGTAACACTGAAGTCCCACCGGTCCATCATAGCCGATTTCATCAAGGGTTCTGATAACGCGGCCGACATCTAAACTGCCCTCTCCCAGTGGCTGGATAAGTTGCTCCCAGTCGGCTTTGGGTTGAGGAAGTTCATTAGCTCCATTTATCTGAACGAGCTTTAGATGGGGAGCCATGGATTTAATTGTGGATTCAATCTTCTTATGGTCATTCTGTGCAAGGAAGTGACAGAGAGTAAAGCTTGTACCGAGATTCTTGCGGGCGGCCAGATTCACGATCTTCTCACATATGGCAATTCGTGCGGTGAGGCAACCGAAATGCGGATAAAACACCACACTCAATCCATTCTTAGCGGCTTCGTCACAGACATTCCGGGTCAGCTCGACAGCAGGTTCAATCGGAGATTTGGCATTCGTCAAAGAAAACCACACAATAGTTCCACGTCCCTTCAGCTTTTTAAAGTGATTAACAATATTTACGGGCAGCTCTGTTTTGCCAATCCCGGCAGGCAGCACAACATAGGTTGCCGAAATATCAATTCCGTGCTTATCATAGGCGGCCAAAAATTCATCCGTGCATTTTTCCGGCCGGGTGCAGATACCGGCATAGCCCAACTCTTTGAGCAGCGCCGCCTGTTCATCCGCACTCTTAATATCGACAAGCCCATTATCAAGGGCGAAAAACTTCCGCTCGGCCTGCCCTATGCCGCAGGCGAAAACAAACAATACAAATATAAGTTTTCTCATTTCATTTTCCTAACTCAACGACACGCCTGAAATTTATTCATCCAGGCCGCAACATCCTTGTTCAACCACTTATCACGGAAGGGGCGGTTGAGCATTGCATTAGCGGCATTGTCATCCACAAACCTCTCCTTTGCGCTGTCCCAGGTCAGCTTGCGTCCGAGTTCCGCACAGCAGAGCCCCATATGACAGGTTGCATAAACATTGTGGCCCACCTCCAGCGGTTCGAGAGCTGACTTACCCGTTTCGATTGAGCGCAGGAAGTCCGCTTTATCCGAAAGCGTACCGGAGAAATCAAACTCACCCGGTTGTTCCATCGCCTTAATAAGAGCGGGGTCACTCGCAGTCAGTTTGCAAGGATAAACAATCTGCAGCCATCCCTTCTCTCCTTCGAATTTCACATAGGGCTTATCAATCTTGTAACTCACCACAAAACCGTCTTTATAGGTGTATTTCAGGTCGAATTCCTCAAGTGTATTCCAGAGTCCCTTGCCGAAAGATCCGGTTCCCTCAACTGTAACCGGGCGCTCATACTCACGATCCATGCCCCAGAGGGCGATGTCCCAGAGATGAGCTCCCCAGTTGGTAATCATGCCGTTACAGTAATCTTCAATCCGCATCCACCCAGGACGGCTATTGATGTTCCCGGGCTCGTGCACCCGTTTCATGGTGTAGGGTGCCTCGAAAGCAGGGCCCTGCCACATATCATAGTTCAGCTCTTTCGGCACCGGCATTGTCGCCTGCGGCCCAATGGAAGCGCCATTCAATTCAGCGGGAACACCAACCGTCACATGAGTCAGCTTGCCAAGCACTCCGTTACGCACACCCTGAACGGTCTTCCGGAAGTGTTTATTGGAACGGAACTCGCTATCCAGACGATTCGCAACCCTGTTAGCCTTAACCGCCTCAATAAGCGCCCTACTGTGGTTATAGCCAATAGAGAGAGCCTTCTCCATGCAGATCGGCTTACCCGCCATTGCTGCGGTAATACCGACCGGCACATGCCACTGATCCGAGGTGGAGCACATAATGGCATCCACTCCCTTATCAGCAATCAGCTCACGATAGTCATCATATTTCTTAACAGCACTGAATGCCCCATAGGCCTTACTGATAATTTTCTGACAGTTCTCCATGCGCCAGGAGTCAACATCATTGATAGCCACGACACGGCAGTTCTTCAGCTTAAGAAAACCGTTCTTTAAATTCGCATTAACCGCCTGACGACCGGTCCCTACCATACCGATGGTAATCTGCTTACTGGGAGCACTCTGCCCCAGCACGGATGCCGGTATAATGGTTGGAGCAGCTAACGCCGCCGCAATTCCCATTCCGCCTTTTCTCAAGAATGAACGCCTGCTATCCATTTGGTCTCTCCTGTTTACCTTTGATTCACAATTTCAAGTATCCCATCAGTCTTCGCCCCGCAGGGCCTTACAGCCTAACAGCCTCTGCATCCTGCAAGATGCTACTTAATTACTTTTATTAGATTAGCATACAAACACCAAAACACAATGCACAATAAAACAAATTAAGATGGACAATATCGCATGAGTTTGCTAATTATCGCACATGCAGAAGTACCATATCGCCAAAGACATCAATGCGCCTGACGGAGCGGAATTTCCCAATAAACGACATATCGCGCTGCCCCCAAAGATACTTGAAACAGCTAGATCTATGCCTTTGACGCGCAATATATTCCTGACCAGAACTGGCCACTTTCCTAATGCGGCAGGCCACTTCGTGGAGCGTAAAACCCCGATCAATGAATGGATTTTAATATACTGCACAGATGGCAAAGGCTGGTGTGCAATCAATGATGAAAAGTATGATATATATGCAGATATCGCCGTATTAATACCGGCAGGCGTTCCACATGCCTATGCGGCCGACAAACGATCGCCATGGACAATATACTGGGTGCATCTCATCGGCGACCACGTACAAGAGTATGCGAAGGCTCTTAATGCCACTATCAAACAGCCTGTGCTACACCTGAAACATGGCGGTCAGCTAATCCACCACTTTGATGAGTTTTACAGCGTACTGAATTATGGATACACACCTCCTGCACTACTGGCACTCTCCACATCTCTGGCTCACTTTCTAGGAGAACTCAACCTGCAGAGGAGCCGAACCGGTCAGCATGATTTTGCTATTGAAGATACACTACATGAAACAATTGAGTTCATGCATCTGAACATTTACAACACCTTAAGCCTGAAGCAGCTCGCACAATACGCGCGTATGTCAGTCTCTCACTACACCAATAATTTTCGCAAGTTGACCGGCATGACTCCCATAAGTTTCTTCATTGATCTCAAAATGCGCAAAGCCTCCGAATTATTGCATGAGCCAAATCGCAAAATTAAAGATATCGCCGCTATAATAGGCTTTGAAGATCCTTATTATTTTTCGCGCTGTTTCAAAAAGGCAATGGGGTGCTCTCCTGCGAGTTACCGCAAGCTCCATTTATAAACCATCACAACGACATTTTTGCAGATTACGGGAAATATGGGTTTTATTTGCCCGTAACAGCGGTGATAAGGGTTGCAATAATTAAATTATTGCCCTATTATTTGCCAAAATTAAGAAATGTATGGACTTTGTGTTGTAGTTTTTGTGTGTAATCAAACTGTCTTTAACATAAATGGCAGAAGTTGTTGTAATTCTCACACACCTATTTCCAGAAATTTCTTCCTGTATTTTAATATAATCAGAACAAAGGAAAATAGATGAGTGATGAATTATTAGCAATCATTGACATTCAGAAATACGTTAGAGCAATCCATATCATGGCAATGCTTATCATGGGTTTTGGATTCCTGATGGTCTTTGTAAAGAAATACGGACGGACAGCCCTGACCGCCACATATCTACTCGTAAGTCTGGCAATCCCTCTATTTTTCCTTAAAGAGAGTCTGGGCATCTTTACAGAGGGCCACTCCGATATCGATAAGCTGATTCTATCGGAATTTGCTGCAGCATCCCTCCTTATATGCGCAGGCGCTGTGCTGGGGCGCCTCAAACTGCACCAATACCTGCTACTGGCACTGATGTTCATACCATGCTATGCATTTAATGAGTGGCTTCTGCTCTCAGACGGACTGGGATTGATCCCGGCCGGACGCTTTGTCGACACAGGTGGATCAATTGTAATTCATGCCTTCGGCGCACTCTTCGGAGTCGGCGTTGCCTGCTCCATGACCACAAAAAAGGAGTTCGAGACTCCTATTGAAGCGGATGCCACCAGTGACCGGTTTTCACTTCTGGGAAGCATGGTTCTGTGGGTGTTCTGGCCCTCCTTCTGCGCAGCTCTGGTTGCCGTCAAAGATATCCCCATGGCAATCATCAATGTTATCCTGGCGCTTTGCGGCTCAACTCTGGCAACATACGCTGTTTCATTAAAATTGCGAGGCAAAGTCTCTGTCGCCGACATAGCCAATGCTGCTCTGGCTGGCGGAGTGGCCATTGGGTCAACATGTGACAAAGCATCCGCTCCCGCCGCTTTTGTAATCGGTATCCTGGCTGGCGCAATATCCACCGGTGGCTTTGCTCTCATGCAGGAAAAATTCCAAGGTTTAATCAAGAAAGTCGACACCTGCGGTGTTCTTTATCTTCACGGCATTCCCGGACTGTTCGGCGGCTTTGCAGCGATGTTTGTTGCAGATGGCATCAACAGAGGCGATCAGATTAAAGGAATCCTTATCACCGCTGTACTGGCTATTGTAACGGGTTTGATTGCCGGAAAACTGCTATCCTTCACAGGCAGAAGAACAGCACCCTACATTGATTCTGAAGAGCTGGAAATAGATTAAGTTAAACAAAGCCAGTAGCGTCATATCAGAGGTGGAACTGCGGAAGGCGGAAACCGTTTCAACCTTTTTAACGATTTTAACCATTTTAACCATCACAAGTTTCTTGTTTTTTATAGCAGAAACTGAGCGATAAGCTACTAAAGCACCAATGCGAAATGATAACTCCCTGATTCCAACTGCAACTTCACGCTATCCCGGGTGGCAGAGATTTTCTTCACACCGACTGCATCCTCCACCGAATTTCCGCCCTCTGTCACAGAGGACACGACCGGAAGCTGAAGCACAGCACTGCTGTTAACAGGCACGCAGACATCCATGGTGACAATATCACCTTCACGCTTCCAATTGCAGGTAACAGGGCCATGCACCGAGCGATGTGTACACTTCACCCAATCCAGATCTTTAACAAAACTGGGATGCAGATTGATGCGGTCAAAACCGACCGCATCCTCAGCTGGCTCAATCCCGCCCAGCCAGTTATAGAACCACTGACTGACAGAGCCGAACATGGGATGATTATGGCTGAAGGTATTATCGCTGTATTTCCAGTGCTCCCACAGCGTGGTCGCCCCCTGCTCCAGCATATTCCCCCACCCCGGAAAATCACGCTGATTGACCATTGTGTTGGCAACCTCAATCTCCCCCTCCCGGCTCAAGACATCCAGCATATAGCGGGTACCGAATATCCCGGTCGTGAGATGACCTTTATTCTTAACGGAGATATCCTGCACCAGGTGAGACAGTGCTTTCGCACGATCTTCCTGCGGCAACATATCCAGATAGAGGGCAAAGGCCTGCACACTCTGGATTCCAGAGCCGGCCACACCTGTTCCAGGAGCAACACACCTCTGAACATATGCCTTTTTAATATCACCTGCAAGACGGCTGTACTCTTCAGCCTCCTTCTCTTTTCCTAAGATATGTGCCAGCTTTGCCAGCATACGGGCCGACTCACAGTAGAGCGGAGTAACCATCGGGGCCGTTTTCTCTTTCTCCAGCGCCTCATGGTCATGCAATCCATTACTGACAATGTGTCCTTTATTTTTAGCCCGCACCAGCTCCAGCCAGCGTTTACTGACAGCATACTGCTCTTCGATGATACGACGGTCACCATAATAGCGATGTAGCTGCGTCTGCAAATGCGGATGCGCCATAGCCCAGCCCACCCCACAATACTGAATTCCAACCGAAGGCGCAGTATCAGTTAACATACCATCCTTTAAAGCACTATCCGCCCAGTCGCGTGTAGCCTTGGCATAAAAACCGGCCATATCATAATTGAGCATAAAGGCATCGGAGGTGGTCACAAGATCACCGCCATACCCAAAGCGTTCGCGATGCGGACAATCGGACTGCACCCCGAACAGGTTGCTGAGAAAGGTCCACTGACACATCTTCTGAATGCGGTTGAATAATTCATTGGAGCAGGAGAATGAACCCACAGGCTCCACACTGGAGTTCATGCGTAGCCCTGTAATAGAGTCCAGCGCTGGAGAGGAAGGAAGCCCTGTCAATTCGACATAACGAAATGCATGAAAGGTAAATTGAGGAGTGTAACACTCAGGAGCTCCGCCACGGGCAGTATAGCTATCGCTCTGCCAGGCAATCGCAGGAACCCCGACAGCCTGTTTCTTTGATTTAGCCTTAATCTGTCCGCACACGCTGGTCATTGGATTAAGCGTACCATCTTTATTCAATAATTCTCCATAACGCATGGTAATAACTGTTCCAGCAGGAACATTAAAGTTAAAACGCGCCCATCCCCCAAAGTTCTGTCCCATATCAACAATATAGACCCCTTTGGTCGGTTCTGTTACGGCCACAGGACGAATCTTAGCCGTCACCTTGATAGCGGGCAGAGGCTGTGCCTGCAGAACACCCTCAGGGGCGGAAACCAGATGAACAGCAGACCAGCCACTATCATCCAGGCCAGGCTTATCCCAACCGGGAATGGTTTTACGAGCATCCACTTTTTCGCCAAGGTAGATGCTGTTACGCAGGATAGGTCCCTCAGCAAACTTCCAGGATCGGTCACTGACCAGCGCAGCACTGCTATCATCCGCATATTCAATTTCAAGACGGGCAATAAACTGCGGACGTCCTACTGGTAAAGCATCACGCAGGTTATAGCGCCCCCACATACGCAAGGGCAGCGGATTATACCAGCCATTACCCAGAGTCACTCCCAGACAGTTTGAGCCGCCTGAAAGCATATCAGTTACATCATAGACAGAGTAAAACACGCGTTTATCAGGACGGGTCCAGAGTGGATCAAGCTGATGATCACCAACCACCTTGCCATTCAGGGTTGCGCGGTAATAGCCAAGCGCACTGATATAGAGCCGTGCGGTTTTAACAGGACCGGAGAGCTTGAAGGGCTTACGAAAGAGAGGTGCCGGATCATCACGAAAGAAACCCTCCTCCTTTGCAGGCAACGGCTTGCCATCATTGATCCACTCAGCACTCCAGTCATCTGCTGTCAGCAACCCCATCTCCCACGAGGCAGGTTCCGACCATCGGGACTTCACTCCGTCTGTAGACTCATCAACTCCGTCCAGGGCAGGCCAAATCTTAACCTTCCAGAAACAGCGTTGTCCGGAGCGGAGAGATTTACCGGCATAAACAACACCCACACTTTGACCTGAAATAACTTTTCCGCTATCCCAGAGGTCACCTTTACCGGCCTTCAGTCCAGCATCGGTTGAGCTAACCAATATGCGGTACGCACTCTGTTTAGCTCCACGCACTTTGGATGTCAACACCCAGCCTAGACGGGGTCGGAGCTGATCTATACCCAGTGGTTGATCACGGTATTCACAACGCAGAGATGATATCTGCATTGAATCAGATGTGTGATTTAAAAATGCACATCCAGCAGTGAGAACTGCCAGACTAACAGACATGGCCGCTAAAATCGCTGAACACAAAACATACAATTTAATCAATAATTTACTGCGCATTAATAATCTCCAACTGCTTAATTTTTCTCAATTCCTAACTGCAGTATATCAAACCCCCGCATCATGTATAGCAACTAATGCGGGCTTTGCCCGCAACCCAAAATCCTCACCAAGAAGAACGTAGCGAGGCGGAGCCGCAAACTCGAACGTCCAACATTCAACGTTGAACATCCAACGTTAAACTAGTGGTAGCGCTTCCGCCGTCGCCAAGGCGTGACATGTCGCGGCTGAGTTCCGGCGTTACTGGCCTAAAATCCAAAATTTGTTGCTATAATGATTAGTTTACGATGTAAAGTAGCGCCTGAACTTAGGGCAAAGCCCGTCTTGCCCGCCTTAGCCTGAAAGGCGACGGAGGAAGGTCCGGCAGCGGGAACAATTTAAATGCTTTAATATTGCAAAAAGATGTGTAGAACAACAAGGGCAACGCCCTGGGCTAGTATGTGAAGCCCTTACAGGACATGAATACTTTTCGAATAGCTACTAGCAGCTCAAGGCAACTTTGCAAAGTCAATCTCCGGAGGTTTTTCCGTCGGTTCTCGGGTGAAACGGGTGCCGGGTGTCACATCGGCATCAAAGAATCCGCAATTTTTCAGGAAAAAGTTTTTGCCATCGCTGCCACCGCTGAAATCGAGGCGGTTCTTTTTATGTCCCGTCGCATCACAGGAGAATTTAAACTCTACGATCTCCCGCCATCTCTGATCCGTTGAACAAACCCACTGATTTGAGTAGAGGGCACTGCGGGAAAGGCAACCGGTTTCGGTACGAAAGTTCTCAAGAAACGAGTGCTGGCCTTTGAGATAAGTGGTTGTCTTCGGTCTTCTGAAGCTGGCCATGAGTTCCCATTTGCCAATCTCCGGAGCAAAGAACCAGGCGGTGAAATCGGTGCTGTTATTTTCAGCCGGCTCTCCTTTAAGCAGGAACCTGTAGGTGATACCGGTTTTCCAAAAGTATCGGCGGTAAGATTGTCCACCAGAGCCCTCTCCCCCGAACTTACCTGCATGAACATCATCACCCTGTTTCAACAGCGTGATCTTCTGATCCTCAGGTATCTCCTTGGGGTTATTCGTTTTAAAGGGGCTCCACACAGAGAAAAGAATACGCCGCTCTGTCGGGGAGTTGGCCTGTATTCCAAAATAGCCGACACTGAAACCATTCGCCATGTAGTAGGAGCCAGGAACGTCGCTGCCTTCAGGAACTGTGATCTCGCTATAGTGATAAAGAATATCACCCGCATCTTTTGGCGCAACCAGATTCAAATGCACAGATGGACCACGCCGTCCCCAGTAAAATTCATCTTTCACGAAATAAATTTTATCATCGCAGACAACAAGCAGGTCACTGACCTCAGCGAATGAGCCCCCCTGCTTTTCAATACCCTGCATCTCCAGATAGTGATAACCGGCAGCTACACTTTTAATGGTTCCAAGCGGGATAATCTTAAATTCAGAATTGTTAATTACAGTACTCTGAGAGCTGCTTCCAAAACCAAACCGAATTTCGGATACACCCTGACTCACCCGTCCACGTAACGCCAGTTTAATATCACCGGCTTTGGTTGTCTTGAAATAGGTTCTTATGATGCTTTCACGATTCTCCCATTTCATATTCCCCTTGTGGGAGATGGAATCGCTGTTGCCTGGAGCTGGATTAACCACCCAGCTATTCCCCGCAACCGGGATAGTGTTAGTTGATGAGGCCTCTGCGCAGAGGCAGAACAGAGTGGCTGCCACAGCAGGCAGAATGATATTCAAAAAAGTTTTTTGTAAATTCATGTTCACATCCCAAAATTCTAAATTTATGGTGTTGCGATTTCACGACTACAAATATTTAACCACAGATGGACGCGGATGAACACCGATATATTCACTACATTAGCTTCCTTCATTGCATTTTATGCGACTAAAAAAATCAGACAGAATTAACAGGATGGCAACTAAATCAGGTGACAAGTGAAAATGTCGACAAATAACATATAGACACTTCTCTGTGCCTCCGTGCCTCTGTGTTAAAAAACCGGCTTCTCAAATAAACAAGTTCACTCTTCTAACCTCTAACCTCACACCTCTCACCTCAAACCTCACAAACCCAGAACCTGAAGGGCGAGATCAATGTTGCCAAAGGGTGCACTGACCTGATAACCGCCAACTGCATCTTTAATCTTTTCACAGATCTCCTGTGATATCTCGACACCGGTTTTGCGCGCATCCTCTTTAGTGGTCGCTTTTGACATCCGCTCCAATACGGCATCAGGCACAACAACCCCCGGCACCTCTGTACGCATAAACTGTGCATTGCGATAAGAGACCAGTGGCCAGACTCCGGCAATCACAGGAATAATTCGTTCAAATTTTGAAACACGCTCTACAAAGCGCAGAAATGAATCGGCATCAAATACCGGCTGGGTGATTGCAAACTCAGCACCCGCTTTGATCTTATTGTGATAGTGCTCAATCTCATGCTCAAGATCGACAGCATTTGGATTGGCACCCACACCGCAGAGAATAGAGGTTGGTGGTTTAATGGGATTACCACCCACATCACGTCCATGATTCAAATTCATTACCACCTGAGTCAAGCCAACAGCATCCACATCAAAGACAGCGGTGGCATCAGGATAGTCGCCCAGTTTAGGGGGGTCGCCGGTAACAATCAAATAATTACGCAGACCGGCACCGGCACCACCGAGAAGATCGGATTGCATACCAATCAAGTTGCGATCACGACAGCAGTAGTGCAACACCGTTTCAATGTCCACCTGACGCTCTATCTCAATTGCCGCGATCATCGGTGAAATTCGTGCGCTGGCACGCGGTCCGTCAGGAAGATTAATTACATCAATGCCGGCATCTTTGCACTGCTGCGCTTTAGCCAGCATTGCTGTCATATCAATAGAACGTGGCGGGGTGATCTCAATGCTGAGCACCTGCTCACCGGCAGCCAGCTTTGCAGCCATACGACTTTTCTCCGCCAAGGGAGTAACAGCAACATCATCTCCGGTAACAGGCTGTGCCACATCAATCTGAATATGTTTCTTGATCTCGCTCAAGCCCTTAACCGACTTGACCATGGTGCCAATGTATTCAGGAGTGGTGCCACAGCAACCACCCACACCTCGGGCACCCATCTTGATAAAGTTTTTGCAGTACTCAGTAAAGTACTCAGGGTTCGACATATAAATCAAACGTCCCTGAACTGTCTGAGGCAGTCCAGCATTTGGCATAATAATAAACGGTTTATCGGTAAACTTGACAGCCTCTTCAAAATTGGTATAAAGCACCGCAGCTCCGCCACCGCAGTTGACACCAACCACATCGATGGCATCACACTTGTCAACAGCACGGTAGACATGCGCAACGCTCTCGGAGAGAGGTGTCAGTTTATCACGGCCAAACACAAAGGATGTAACAACCGGCAATCCGAATTCTGCGGCAACCTCTGCAGCCAGTATGGCATTGGAGGAGCTTTGAAAAGTCTCCAGCATAATAAAATCAATTCCGCCTTCAACCAGAGCGGCCATCTGCTCACGGTAGATATCACGCATTTCATCCAGTTTTTCTTCAGAGAAGAGCTCAATTGAGCTGCCAACAGGACCGATCGAACCGGCCACAAAACGATCCTCGCCCGCTGCCTGACGCGCCAGAGTGGCAGCAGCAATGTTGATCGCTTTAACCTGCTCACCCAAACCATAGCCCTGCAGCACAAACCGGTTTGCCCCATAGGTATTGGTTTCAATAACATCTGCACCGGCATCGGCATATTGCTGATGTATTTCGAGAATCATATCCGGATTAGTAACACAGAGATGCTCATAACAGGTGTTGATAAATACACCACGCTCATAGATCACCGTTCCCATGGCTCCGTCAAAGATCTGCGGTGTCTCTTTAATTGCTTCTAAAAAATTCTTTTTCATATTTTTCTCTCTAGGCAGGACATATAGGACGTATGTTATTGAGCTAATTCCACCTGCTGTCAGCTATTCACTCAGTTTCTATCGCAAAAACAATAAACTCGCGATAGTTCAAATGGTTAAAATCGTTAAAAAGGTTGAAAAGATTTACATACCACAAGGGTTAAGTTTGATTGCGATGCCGCTACATTAGTTAAATCAATCATCTTTCATATTTTAACTCAAAATATGCGAGAGCAGCTCATGCGCCCGTTCAATAGTAATGCCCTTGCGTTTGGCGTAATCATTCAGCTGATCCTGCGTAATCTTGCCAACATCAAAGTATTGCGCATCCGGATGCGCCAATACCATTCCGCAGCAGGAGCTCTCTGGAAGCATCATATAGCTTTCTGTATAAGATACTCCAATTTTCTCCTGTACTCCAATCAAATCAAAAATCTTAGCCAGCTCGCTATGATCCGGCCAGGAGGGATACCCAACAGCCGGACGCACTCCGTCATACTGCTGCTTCAACATAGCCTCAGCGCTCTTAGCACTCTCATAGCCCCATTTTTCACGAATCCTGTGATGCGCATACTCAGCCAGGGCTTCGGCAATGCGGTTGGCTAGCATCAGCACCATCATGCTGCTGTAGTCATCGCCCTGCTCCCGGTAGACAGCAGCCATATCGACCACCCCCTGTCCGGCGGTGGTTGCAAAAAGAGCGATATGATCACTCTGTGTATCCACATAGTCGCTAATACATAGCGAGCTTTTCATACTCTGCTGACGAAGGAAGTTAAACCGGCAATCATTTATAACAATATCATTTCCATCCTTAAGAGCTGGCAGAATTGCATAAATCGCTTTTGGCTGAACAGCTGGGTTAGATGCCATTGCTCCCAGCATCTCACGTGCAGCGGATAAAAGATCGCGCGCTTTCGGACCATGTTCCTGATCATCCAACACCTGCGGATAGCTTTTCTTAATATCCCAGCCGAGAAAGAAGAAAGTCCAATCGATGTAAGGCACAAGCTCCTTGATTCCTACGGTTTCAACAAACTCGCCGCTCTCCAGCGGAGCCATCTTTTTGGAAAAATCAATTGTAGGAAGGTTGCTCTGTGCCTCTGCATAAAAACGGAATTTAACTGCCGCCTGCGCTGTGAAGAAACGCTCACGGATGAGTTCCTGCTCCTGCTTCAGATTTGCAATAAACTCCTCATTACCTGAGATCAAGGACTGCACCAAAGGAACAGAGATAGAGGCATCACGAGAGTACGCCACCACCCCATCATAAAGAGGTGCCAGTTTGACAGCGGTATGTGTAGGACTGGTTGTTGCGCCCCCGACTACCAACGGTATTTTCATCCCTCGACGCTGCATCTCGGTTGCCAGATGCTCCATCTCTTTCAATGAAGGGGTAATCAAACCGGAGACTGCCACCAAATCAACATCCTGCTCAACAGTAGCTTCCAGGATATCCTCTTTGGGCACCATCACGCCCATGTCAATGACTTCAAAATTATTACACTGCAACACGACACTGACGATGTTTTTTCCAATATCATGAACATCGCCTTTAACCGTGGCAAACAGAATCTTTCCACTCTTGCGAAGCACCCCGCCTGATTCAGCGGCAATCAGTGGCTCAAGGATTTCGACCGCTTTTTTCATAGAACGGGCGCTCTTCACAACCTGTGGCAGAAACATCTTTCCTGCACCAAAAAGCTCTCCCACATGGCCCATGCCCTGCATCAATGGACCTTCAATAATTTTCAGTGCGGAGTCATACTTTTCAACCGCCTCGGCAAGGTCATCGTCAATATAGTCAGGAATACCTTTCACAAGCGCATGCGCCAGACGATCCTCCAGAGAGAGAGAACGCCACTCAGGCGGCCCCTTATCCTCGGCCGCTCTGGCCTCTGACTTTATGCCCTGCGCATAATCCAGAAGTCGCTCTGTGGCATCATCACGTCGATCAAGAATAACATCCTCGACATACTCAAGCAGCGTCTTATCAATTTCATCATAGACCTCAAGCATGCCGGCATTGACAATTCCCATATCCATTCCGGCGGCTATGGCATGATAGAGGAAAGAAGAGTGCATTGCCTCGCGCACTCGATTATTGCCACGGAAGGAAAAGGAAAGGTTACTGACACCCCCGCTGATCAAGACCCCTGGAAGAGTTTTCTTGATGATACGGATAGAATCGATAAACGATACGGCATTCTGCCGGTGTTCATCCATGCCGGTCCCAACAGGAAAGATATTCAGGTCAAAGATAATATCAGTGGGTTTATAGCCCAGCTCATCAACCAGTATATTATGGGCACGGGTACATATTTCAACCCTACGCTCAGTTGAATCGGCCTGACCTTTCTCGTCAAAGGCCATGACTATGGGTGCTGCGCCTAGGCGTTTGACCTTGAGGGCATGTTCTCTGAATTGATCTTCACCCTCTTTAAGGCTGATAGAATTAACAATACTCTTACCCTGAATTGATTTAAGACCGGCTTCAATCACATCCCAGTCAGAGGAGTCGATGGCCAAAGGAACCCGGGAGACATCGGGCTCGGCTGCCAGAAGATTCAGGAAACGAACCATCATGGCTTTAGAATCAATCATGGCCTCATCCATATTGATATCAATAATATTGGCTCCGTCTTCAACCTGCTTACGGGCAATCTGAATGGCTTCATCAAACTTCTCTTCGCGGATCAGCCGGGCAAATTTGAGAGAGCCGGTAACATTGTTGCGCTCGCCTATCATTATAAAATTCGATTCCGGCCGGATCTCGAGCGGCTCAAGTCCAGTAAAGATAGGCCTTGATTCTATTGCAGGAAGAACTCGTGCGGGATATTTTTTTACAACCCTGGCAATGGCGGCAATGTGTTCAGGTTTTGTGCCACAGCAACCGCCATAGATATTACACAATCCGGATTCAGCAAATTGGCCATAAACAGCCGCCATACTTTCAGGAGAGTCGTCATAACCGCCAAAGGCATTTGGCAGACCGGCATTGGCATAAACACTGACGTAACAATCGGCAATTTCATTCAGAGTTTCCAGGTAAGGAAACATCTCATCAGCACCCAGAGCGCAGTTGATACCAATGGACAGAAGACCGGCATGTTTCACACTGTGGTAGAAAGCCGCAACAGTTTGTCCGGAGAGGGTGCGTCCTGATTTATCGGTAATTGTTGCCGACACCATAATTGGCAATTCAACACCGCACTCCGTAAAAATCTCCTGCACAGCATAGAGCGCGGCCTTAGCATTAAGCGTGTCGAAGACCGTCTCAATCAGGATAAGGTCAACCCCCTCTTCAATCAGAACCTTGACCTGCTCCCTATATATCACGCAGAGCTGATCAAAATTGATTGCACGAAACCCGGGGTCATTCACATCAGGAGAAATAGATGCGGTCTTATTCGTAGGACCAAGCGCCCCGGCAATATAACAGATTCTCTCAGGATCTTCGCTCTCAATTCTTTCAACAGCACGTCTGGCAGCCTGCACCGAAGCACGGTTCATCTCAGGAACCAGATCCTCCATATTATAGTCTGCCTGCGAAACGGCATTGGCGCCAAAGGTGCAGCTCTCAATAATATCCGCACCGGCCTTAAGGAACTGATAGTGAATCTCTTCGATCAACTCCGGCTGCGTAATGGGAAGCAAATCGTTATTACCAACCACATGTGATTGAAAATCAGCAAAGCGGCTACCTCTATAAGCCACTTCATCCAGATCATGATTCTGAATCATAGTACCCATAGCCCCATCAAGGATCACAGAACGGCTTTTTAACAAACTTAATATATCTCTGGATTTAGTCATAGCCAAATATTATATCTATAATTATGGTCGTGTAGCAACCAGAAACAGCAGGAGAAGAGTGGCAAATGGCAAGGGTGCGGGTTCAGGACATAGGTAACACAAAAGGTTCAAGACATAGGTAACACTTTCTGAGAAAATATGGCTGTCAAAAAGGAGGACAGTCATGCCATGGAAGGAAGTAGATATCGTGAA
>JAQIBS010000101.1 GCA_027858965.1 Kiritimatiellia bacterium | reverse complement strand
CTCACAACCCACCAGATTGCCTGAAACCATTCTGTCAGAGGTATGCGAGTCCCCTGAAAGATAGTGCCTGCCGTTACGGATGTTTGGCGCCCACAGCCCCCGCACATCCACAGACCGCGGTCCGTTCGCCAAGATCGCTGTCCCGAACTATGTGGGCAGACGAAGCCGTCAGGCCATCGCATTTGTTCAAGATACTTACGGCAGGCTGCTTCTGTCCCATATTTATCGTTCAGTTCTCTAAGTGTTTTTGGATACTCTTCCATAGTATGGATACTACATATTGTGGCAGCTGGAGTCAAGGGCATACCCCATTGTGCTGAATACACGTGAAGGTATGAATCACCCCGGACAATGGTATCTTGATCGAACCGCTGGGAAACTGGTTTACTGGCCGTTACCCGGCCAGGATATGATGAAGCTACAGGTTGTGGCACCAACAATGGAAAGTATTGTCTGTATTGCCGCTAAGAGTAAAACATTGCCGGCGGATATTACTCTGCGCAATATGGCATTCCATTGTACAACACAGCCTTTGCGAACGGTTGGCTTTGGTGGTGCTGGTTTTGACGGGGCTGTAAAAATTGTGAAAGCGGATAGATGTGTTCTGAAAAATCTGGAAATTTCACATTAAGCTGTTTATTTTTACCATCAATTTTTTACCTTATTCTGAACTCGCCTTGTAAATAATGTCGGTTTGTTATATGCTATATATGTGAAATCCAAAGTTTACATTGAGACAACAATTGTCAGTTATTTGACATCACGGACGAGTAATGATCTCCGCTTGATGGCGAATAGAGATGTGACTATAGAATGGTGGGAGAATTGTAGCCCAAAGTTTGACCTCTATGTTTCTGAGTATGTTGTTGTCGAGGCCGTCAAGGGCGACCCGGATGCAGCATCGCGGCGTATGTCTGTAATTGACGCGATTGATGATTTGGATGCAAATGAATCTGCAAGGGAACTTGCTTGTTTGCTGATTGAGAAAGGTGCTTTGCCGCCGCATTCTGAGATGGATGCATTTCATGTTGCTGTGGCAACTGTTAATGGAATGGATTATTTGCTGACATGGAATTGCAAGCATATTGCGAATGCGGTGATGCGCCCGGTTATTGAAAGAGTCTGCCGTCAATACGGCTATGAACCTCCGGTTATTTGCACCCCTTTGGAGTTGATGGAGGAATAAGGTTATGTGGGAAGATGCTATAGTTAAAGAAACGCGGGATTTGAGAGAAGAATATTCCTCAGAGTTTGATCATAATCTGGATGCTATTTTTGCGGATATACGGTTAAGGCAAAAAAAGTCTTGCCGAACAAAGGTTTCATTCCCCGGCCGAAAGGTGAACGCTGGTAGGCAGATGATGCAAGCATCGGAAGAGTCAACGGGATATTCTGCCTGAATTCTTCTTCTCTTTTCTCTCCATTAATATTATCCGCACGATCCAAAACGTTCGCTTCCTAGCCAGTCATCTCCTGGATATGATTCCAAAGCTCATCACTTCGGTCGGTCATCCATCCGGATCTACCGTTTACTTGTGTCAGCATAGTCTCGCATGTGGGACGAAGACGCATCGCTCAAGATCGGGCGGCCACCTCTCAAATAGGCTAGAGACGTATCTGTGCCTCACACAGCTTGATGAAATTTTACAAAACTTGAGCGTATGGTCAGTGAAGTTTGATTAATAGCAGCTATTTTTTTATAGGTAAAAAATGGATGCGCGTCTTTGTTTTCAGACAGGATTAACAGGATTACCGCTCCCTGCGGTCACTGCCACGACAAGGGTGGCCTCACTCGCTACGCTTCTTTGGTTCTGATTTTTCACCTGATAATTTCATGGTTGATCGGTAATACAGGTAATGCTAATATTACGGTAATGAAATGAGGTGTGATATGCAGGCTGCGATCAGTAAACTTACAAAAAAATATCAGGCAACGGTTCTTGAACCGGTCCGTCGTGAACTCTCTCTGAAGGCAGGGGATACCCATTGCCTTTGAAATCTCCAAGGGAGAGATCAGGGTTAGGAAGGCACTTCCGATTGATGTTGTTGTGGTTCCTTTTCCGTTTACCGACTCTTCCCGGACAAAGAGAAGACCGGCACTTGTGCTCTCCGGTAAGGGGGAGTTTGGTGCAAAATCCGGCCATACGGTAATGGCAATGATAACCAGTGCAAAAAACGCACCCTGGCCTCTGGATGTGGTAGTAACAAATCTTGACGGTGCTGGCTTGACATCACCCTCCGTTATCCGCATGAAACTTTTCACGTTGGATAATCGCTTTGTTCCCTCTGTCGGCCCGCTCCGCGGCCCGACAGAGGGAACGCCCAGTTGAGCGCTTCGCGCCCCCACGATTCGTTAATAAAATGAAAAAAATACTAATAATAGTTGGTGCTATAGTTTTGATTCTTCTTGCTTTGTGGATTACAACACCATTTCTTTTCAGAAACCACATAAATAAAAAGACAGTACTGGAAAATTACGAACATTCTTTGGGCATGTTTGTGGTCATGAAACAATTATGGGCGATACTCTTGAAATAGCTTATAAGCGCTATATGGGTCCAGGTTTCAACCGAAGAGAAATATTTCTAGATGACAAATGATAGGAAACGATCGGGATAGACCCCCCTTATTGCTAAGGGGGCCCCCCCACACCCCCGTACGAACGGATCGAGTATACGGC
>JAQIBS010000043.1 GCA_027858965.1 Kiritimatiellia bacterium | reverse complement strand
CTCCATCGCTTAAACCCTCTTTAAACCCCATAAAAAAGGGGAGGGCCATCCATCCCTCCCTCCCAAAAGTTGTATCAAACCATTATCCCACTGTATCAAACCATTCCGCGTAATACTATTAGGTTAAAGGCCCCAGAAGAGCACCAGCCAAAGCGCCGGTGCCGAAATCAGGGTGCTGATCAGAATCACATTGCCGGCGAACGCCGGATCACCATTCAGCTGCCGCGCATAAATATAGGCGGACGAAGCGGTAGGACATGCCAGGAATATCAAACCTATAAGTGTTTCATAAGGGCTCAAACCCCAGATCCTGCACAATGCAAATCCAACAAGTGGCAGGCAGATCACATTGAATGACGCGGCAAGGGCCGCCACACTAAAGCTGTCACGCAGGTTCCTCGCATTCAAGCCGGCGCCAATGCTCAGCAATGCGAGTGGCAGAGCCATCCCTCCCAGTGATCCCAAGCTGCGGGAAAGTGCCAAGGGCAATCGAATACCGATAAATGAAACGATCAATCCAAATATGCACGAAAGAACCTGTGGGTTTGTCAGAATTTTTCGAAATAAGGTCATGGAGAGACTTTTTTGTCCTGACCCATCCGTTCCACGCATCACTATAATCGACATAATATTGAAAATCGGAATCATCGGCGCGACCGCCATACTGGCCATATCGATCAGCATCTGGCTGTCTGGATGAGAGCTCAGTGAATACAGAATAACCGGCAGCCCGACGAATGCCGTATTGCAGTGAAAACTGGTATGGATAAATGTCTTTCGTCGGGCAGGTGCCAGTTTGAGCATCCTCGCAGCAACCGTACCCAGCACCGCAACCAAGAGCGATGCAATACTCATGATAACGAATATACGCCATGCATCGGAGAGGGTCAATGTGGTTTCAGCAATATTCTTAAACAACAGGCAGGGCAGGCCAATCCAGTAGACAAATTTTGCAGCCACATGGAAGAAGCTTTCCTCCGCAAACTTAAAACGCAGCAGCAGAAAACCAAGCAGCACCAGCGCAAACACCGGCGCCAGAGCACTGATTACATTCATACAAGCTCCCGGGAGAGATCAACCATTTCACCTGTTGTAAACATCTTCATTAATGATAGCTCCTCCCCTTATGCCGGGATCCAATTTTTCATTATCCTGAAAGCAGCGTGCGCCAAGCAAGCTTGTTGCACGCAGTAATTAGGCCCTTCCTTGAAGGGCATGTTGGCCCTTAGCGAACATGTTGTCGCTAGTAGGTCGAGCGCTACGAGCTCGACCAGAAAATTGTTGCTGCTTGGGATCGGGCTCATAGCGCCCGACCTACTTTGCTACGCTTCTGCTGCTCCGCAACGCGGAGCCATTTGATCTGAGCGTAGTCTCAGATCGGGCCTAGCCGCTTATGCGGCTAACAAAACAATTTATTGTTCTTTCTCCCGCTCAGCGGGATTGTCTTTTCAACGGCTCGAACGGAGTCTCGCCCTCCCAGGAAATATGCCTGAAGCAAGCGAAGTACGGGAGGGACAAACAAAGCGTAGCGAGTAAGGCCACCCCCGCGGTGGCAGAGACCGGAGAAATCGGCAACACTCCGTTCGAGCCGTACTACAGTTTATCGCGACAACGGCGCTACCACTTCACTTTAGAACTTTATCTTCAGAACCCAATTCCTTTAAAATGGCAGAAGATACTTTTTTCGCCAGCCGTTTTTTTCCTAATGAGTTAAAATGCACCTGATCAGGTAATTGCCATTCTTTAAGATATGGCAGAGAATAACCATATAGATCATTGACTGGAATCTGCTTATAAAACATCACATCCCTAGCCGTTGTATTCAGGGATTTAAGATAATTACGTCTTTTTTGATTCCAGCGTGGAACCGTTGTTGTCGTTGCAAAAACAGGCTTGGCACCTGCCGCAATGATCGCATCAATAATTTTATTGAGATTTTCTTTATACTTAACCGGTGATGTACGGATTGCATCTGCGTCATAAAAATCTTTGTCTACATTTTGCAGTATATTGCCATGTTTATCAACAAAGTGGCAGTCCCATATTCCCGCGTTAAAATGGACCACATCCCATTTTTCATTTCCCAGCCACTTCCTGATATTAGCAGCAACATTACTGGAAAACATACAGTTGCAGGCAGGCCTATAAACATTCACCTTACCTTTTAAAATCTCACGGGTATCGGGAGTATAGTTAATCGATATAGAATCACCTATCAGCAGAACACGCGGCAATTCAGGATCATCCACAACCTTATCGAAAGCACCGCCGGTGGCAACTGCTGTATTGAGCACCAGCAACACTAATAAAGATGCGAGAACCTTTGCGCGGCATATAGCCTCTTCAAGATGGGATTTGATTATCATAGCTTTTGTAATGCTCCTTAAACCTAAAAACGGCAGTTGCCTTTTTGCCGTAGATGCAAGGCGCACGGTTTTCAGCTATAGTGACCTATGCTGGAAGCCGTGCAACGCCGCAGATGCGGTAAAACTGGCAACCCCTTGCGGTTTGAAATTCAGAAACTTCTTCACCCATCGTGATCGCCATAGACTGAAAGGCGACGGCTGGTTGGGTGAAGCTCATAAAATGAACAAATTCCTTATT
>JAQIBS010000229.1 GCA_027858965.1 Kiritimatiellia bacterium | reverse complement strand
AAAACTCTTCTTCTATGCAACGCGTAGCGTTGTTGACTAAAGCAGCGGTGCATATCACACAACTGTTCAATAAGAGAGAAAAGATTTCGTATATCACATAGGCTCAGTTTGGTTGCGGCTCGGCTGCATTAGGACCGATCACTACCGAAGAATAACTCGCATGCGATAATATAGGTTGGACGCTGGCTTACTGTGCTCTGAGATCCCTCATTGCCAAAGGAACTCTGATCTTTAAACGTGGCTATGGCATAGCCATGCGCATAACTCTCATCATCCGCATTGAGCCACATCACCAGACCGGGAATTTCATCCGGCGCAGCAATTCTTGTTACTGATGTTACATTAGTTCTGTCCTTACCGGATGCATAGACAAGCAGGTGATCCCCGGCGAAGATCTCTCGCTCAGGAAAGATCCACTTCATCGGGTTATCCGAAAGCCCCCACCCCTCGAGGTTAACATTGGTGGACCCGCTGTTATATAATTCAATCCAATCGGAAGCATCACCATCTTCATCCAGAATGGTTGCATCATTAGCAGACTGCACTTCATTTATTACAATATCAGCACTCATGCGATAGCAGATCAACAAAGCGGCCACAAACGCGATAAACAATTGCCTTTTTAACGCCATACGTAACATACTCTCTTCAATAGCGTACCATAGGACACATAGACTATTAGGTAAGATTGAGGTAACCTTTTCAAAAATTATCAAACACCTTTTCACGAAAACGATTCCGCGTACCGAATGTCGAACTACGCCTCTTTTACCCGCTTGAAGAAATCCAACTCAGACAACCGGATTACTTATTTAATTATTTAATTATTTAAAGATGTTAATACAAAACGTTTTAACGCACAACTGAAAACAGTGAAAGAGGAGGTACTGCAAGAAGGTAGTACGCTGTAAAAGCCCAGCATACGGATAAAGCATAACGCCTTGTGACGCAAACTCCCATGCTCCATTTCCACACCTCACATTTCAGATTTTCGATACTAACCGATAACCTACAAGCATCTTGTAGATCCTACACAATTCTTCATACACTTCCATTTTTATACCCAGTTGATTTTGTCTTGCAGCATCGTTTGTAAAAACACATTCAGAATCATTAAATGAAATTGTTTCTTTAAATCGGTCAAATGTCGATGAAGAAACGGATGCATATGGCAAAGGAAGGGCACGGAACTCGCTTGGTGTGAGTTCTAAAACGCCACCACCATATCTGCGGCCAGTTAACTCTGCGTAAATAAGTGTTAATGGATTATAAAAGGACCAAACGAAATTATTGAGTTCACATACAGGTTTGGGTGTTACCATGTAAGCTGAGTCGGTTACATATACTCTTGCTGAATTAATAATGAGCTTAGGTGTGCGGTGCGTCCGTTTAAAGAAGAAAGCCTCTGAGGGAGAAGCGATATTTGGAACAACATACCAAGGGTTACGCCTGGAACACTTGTATCCCATATGAAGTTGGCGCATTTTTCCATCCGCAATATAAGCATCAAGTGGCGCATTAACTCGCTTCTTTCGTAAATCAAGGAGATAACACGATTTGCCGTTAGAGGCAATGGTTTCAAAATCGTCTAGAGCGAAGTCAGCTCCACATGTGATAGACCTTCCGCAATAAATAATTGGCTTTGCATAGGCCTCAGCACCCACTTTTTTAACATCCTTCGCAGAGAGAATAAAGAAATCATTTGCACCCGTTACAACACCGGGCTTCGTGTCAACAAGGTCGCCGACAGCCTGAAACTTTTTCTCCAATGAATTAAGCAATTCTATTTCCGATGTGGTGAGATTGAAATGAGTCCATTTGGACTGTGTAATCATCAGACCATTTGAGGAAATCTGTGATGCCTTAGCTTTTTCATAATCGTCCACCTGATAAAAGAAGGTTCCTTTCTCACGACTCTTCCTTATAGCAAAGAGCATTACGGTTTGTTGTTCAATACCATCGAAGGCATCAACTGCAAGTGAAAATATTTCCAACCGCTCAAACGACTTTTCAAGATACTTCCGAATGCACTCCGCGTATTTAACCTGAAGAAGGTCGGCAGGCAGAACCAGAGCCATAACACCATCTGCCGCTAGTCGCCGCTCCGACTCCACGACAAAGGCCGGCCAGATGTTCATGACTGCCGCCTTGGGGAGTTCGGCTCGTCGGTAAATGCGGTGGCATTCCTCAAGCGTGCCAGTAGAGAGTGTGCTCTTCTTAATATAGGGAGGGTTTCCCAACACTAAAGAAAAGTCAGAGGCAAGACGTTCACCTGCCGAAAGAAAATCAGCATTTAAAGGATCTACACTACCGAAGCACCCTCCTTTTTTTGCACAAACGGAGGCTTTTTCAAGTTCACCTTTATCAAGTTCAACCATTGTCAAAT
The DNA here is from genome assembly GCA_027858965.1 of Kiritimatiellia bacterium. Taxonomy (GTDB): domain Bacteria; phylum Verrucomicrobiota; class Kiritimatiellia; order RFP12; family UBA1067; genus M55B167. Next base: position 15,704 of record JAQIBS010000229.1, on the reverse strand, counting down.
CAGTGAATTTTGCACAATTACGTTCTTTCAGGGCACGTACGAACGCACCGTCGCCAACACTTGGTTCAAGAACAGTCAACTTCTTTTTGCCAAGATGCTGTCCTGCATAATCCACCATAAAGCGGGCTATTTTGGTCGGAGTATAATATGCGCCACGACTTTTTTTCATTACCCACCCGCCTCGAAATCTGAGAAATATGAATCAATCCTATTTTGTATATCGAGAAATACTCTCAGCAACCGAAGTTCGGTCTCAGTAGTGCTTGCAGCATCAATCGCTGCCTTAATTTCTGTTTTTTGAGATTTAAGTCGGCCCATCATCCACAGAATTTCATGCCGACGCAACCCAAGTTTTAACTCTTTATGAATATATGCACCGCGCTTTGTTTTTGGGACAATTCGTCCCCTTTCATCGCGAAGTAGATGATTTTCATATTCAGCAGAACATGGGTCAATAAAGCCTACGCGTGGTTTCCATTTGTTTGATTTCGCGATGTTACAATAGGGACATGAATAGACTAAATTTGAATAGGTTGTTTTCAAATCATCGAATTTAGACTTTGGTTTAAAATGGTCAATATGAAACCCGCGCTTCCCTCCAGAGTAGACATCCTTATCATCACAATACCCACACCTCCGTCGGAAATCTACTCGTAACTCATCCTTATAAGCCTGATGTTTTGTACGGGGCATCACTCCTTCTGATCGTACGGGACGTTGCTCCTGAACGTTATTCGCCATTTCGAAGCCCCTCCAACAGTTCATCGGTATTTTTAATTAAGTTATGCAAATCATCTGTAAATGATTTTGATCTCAAAGGTATTGATTGTTTGCTATTCAACGACTTTTCCAAAAATGCATCAAGTTCAGATAAACGTTCTTCCTGCTTCGCAGTCAACCCTTTCGTTTGAGCTTGCTTTTCCAGTAACCCACTAAACTCTTTTTCAGCATCCTGGATACGGTTTTGATAATGCTCTATTTGGCGAACCACACGATCCGCAAAAGACAGTCCTTGCATCTCTCCGTCTACATATTCTTCCTTCCTTTGATAAACCATATTGACATCATCTATGCAACCCGTCGCATCATCTTCGAAGCTCGTCATAATAAAACAGGGGAATTCTGGACGGATTTCAAGGAAGCGTTGAATTAATCCAGCCCCGTCATATGGCACATTATAATCAATCCCATAATCTTTTATTTCATTAAGTTTATAATCAACCACTAACCCGTCGGGGTGATTATCAGATATCCATTGGATCATCGCATCGATTGTGTGAAGGGGCTCTTTGTGAACAATCTTCAAATTCCCAGCTACCTGACTCAGGTTAATTAATTCCATGAACAGATCAACATCATCACGATTCTCATCAATATAAATAACTTTATACATTACGCTTTCCTTCATATTTTATTGGGAATGATAACCTCAATCCAAATCCCGTTGGAGGAAAAAGGAGTTCCACTTCTCCGTCATATTCTTCCATTATGGTCTTGATAATCCACATCCCCAGTCCCGTCCCTTCAGCTTGGCCAGTGCTGCGATTTCGCTTTGTAGTGTAAAGGGCCTCAAAAATTCTTTCCGGTGGATCAATGTCGCTGGATAATCCTTCACCGCTATCATAATAGTCAACAAGCAATTTTTTGCTGGATTTATGAATATCAATGCGAATATTACGGTCCCTGTTTTCCTGCATCCTCACAAAGGAATCTATTGAGTTGATGACAAGGTTATTAAGCATACTATCCATTTCAACTTCAAATGACCTTAGGCGAATGCCTTCATTACAGGTGTAGGTAAATGAAATATTCCTCTCGCTAAGAATCATCCTCCAATCCCTTTCATACCGCCCCAAATAGTGAGATAAAATCAGTTCTTTGCGTGTTCGCTTGTCTTTCCGTGTGGCCGACAGCGAGAAATTAAGCCAGTTGCGCAACTTAAGATCATTTTTTTTCATCCGTTCCATCAAATAGAACGGGTTCTTATTGTCATCTATGCCGTTGTAATCAGCCTTCTTAACCACGCTTGATATAGTTTCCTCCAATTGTCTCATCCGAGAGCCCAATTGGTTCTTAAGGCGGCTAAGATCATGTGTAAAGGATGCCATCACGAGACCGCTGCTCGCCATTGCCCGTAGAAGAACCTGTTCTTCGGTAAGTTGTTCTATTCGCTCTTCCAGATGTTGTACCTGTGAGGCAAGGATAAACTCGTTGTCAGGAACCTCACTATTATCATTTCGCTCTTCCGTATCGTCATTTTTCTGCTCTTGTTTTCTTTCCAAAATTCTCTTAGCAAGAGCTCTTGCCTGTTCTTGATCTTTCTCACCTTGGTGTTTTTCAGTGAAAAACTTTGACATCTCGTAAGCGATATAAGAGCGATCACGTTCAAAAATACCGATTAGCCCCTTAATGACCTCCTGAAAAGCCACAAATTCAATATTCTCCTGAAGCCCCTCACGACTTGATTTGTCATCAAATACGGGATTCTCCACACGGGAAATATGAATGGCTCCAGATAAATGTTCAGCGGCAACACGATACCCTCCTCCCTTTTTTCCCACGCCTGCCGGACTTTGTGCTTTTCGCGCACCCAAACCGAGCCAGTCGAAGGCGGGGTCACCCACATCTCCATAAGGGCGAACTCTAAAATCATCTCTGAAAATCTTTATTCCGCCAAATCGCGCAAGCCAAGCCTTGCGTTCTGCGGGATGAAAGAAGCGGAATGAGTATTTTTTTGCATCATCCTTCGTATACCCCTTCTTAAGAAAGTATAGGTTGAACTCAAACGGTCCAATCTTACCCAGAACATCACGGTTATGTCCAAACCCAGGTGCCAACTTGTCAAGGGTTGTATCTTTTGTCCAAGTTCCCCTCCTGAAATCATCTTGGGAATATGGGCTTTCCTGCATCTCTTTTCGTCCAAATAAATTAGGGTCAATATGATCGACATCATATTCTCGGCGATGAATGGTGATACGCACAGATTTATCTGCTTCAGCACGTACCTCAAGCTTGTAATCAAAATCATCACACAGACTTCCCTTGATAAGGCCAAATTCATCAGGAGTCTGCGAACAAAAAAGATGGATTTGAAACAGCGATACACCTTTAGGAGGAACCAGCACCTCTAAATCCGAAAAGACTTGCTTGACATACTCAAGAGTCCACGTTTCCCGTAGATTCGTGATTTTAAGAGATGTTCCTGTATTAAAGGACTTAGGTGTAAAAAGTTTACGAAGTCGGGGATTGTCGATATCTTCAAGCACTTTATCTTTGAATGTAACCCCGGAAAATGTATCGTACTCTGCATACACCTGATCAATCGTGCGTTGTTCGCCTTCAAAATCAGACCAGTTCACCTTCCAATCGTACCCATCACAATCACGAGATGCATTTTCATGCTTCTTTTTATCAAAGATTGTAATCATGTGAGAGCGACCGCCAAGTTTATCCAGCGCGAAACGCCCTATCCCTTTTGCTCCCGACTTTACGCGACCATCTTTTGTAACAGGATCATCTGCTTTATTGGAGGTTCCAATGGTCATCCAATGATTACGGATAATGTCATCGGTCATACCTTCGCCGGCATCAATAATGTACAGAGCGCTGGTCTGCCGAAATCTCGTTTCCAGCCTTAACAACACACCACGATCCAGATTATTCCGTTTATGGAAGCTGCCGCTCTTTTTTTCATATGCCTCGTGAAGCAGGTCAACAGTGACACCTTTATTCTGAATCTCCAAAAACTCCGATTCGGTATATACATCAGCAGGTTCAGCATACTTATTGTCGAAATACACGATACAAATCTTGCTATCCGCGTCATAAGCATTCTTAACCAGCTCAACAATCGCTCCTTTTGAGGATGCAATATTCTCCCGGCCGATAAGACGAGCGGTTCTTGCAGACACTTTGAATGGAATTTTACTCATTTTATTTATACACCTATCTACCAATGCCCTGTTTCAGAAGTAAATAATAACGCATTGGCAAAAACATTGATGACGAAAAAACACCAAGCCCCTTAACCTAACCAATTAACACCCATATTTAAGATTACGCTAAATCAGAGATATTGTTAATGGCGCATAAGTATTTTACACTTTCATTCCTTAAGATACAATATTCATTATAGCAAGGGTTGGATGATTATTTCAAGTTTCATAGTTATAAGGATTTCCCGGGCATTTAGATGAGCTTCTTTTACTGTGACTCCAATCTGCTTTGTGATGCAATCGCAGACCTCGCGGACATGAGTATACGCAGATATGGGTATCCACTTGACTGCGGTGACCACAAGATGTAGTATCGGGCAATAGTGAAAGATTACCCAAAAACACTGTTGGAACTGGAAAAATGCTTCTCTACAGAAGAGGCTTGCCGGGATTATCTTATTAAGTTGCGCTGGCCGGATGGGTTTTATTGCCCACATTGTGGGCACGACAAGGCATGGTTACGGTCCGACGAATTATATGAATGCAAATCATGTGGGCGTAAGACATCGGCTAAGGCTGGAACAATTTTTCAAGGCAGTCGCAAATCTCTGGTTTTATGGTTTCGGGCAATATGGTGGGTTAGCTGCCAAAAGAATGGAGCAAGTGCCTTGGGCCTACAACGCATTCTTGGATTAGGTAGTTACCAAACCGCGTGGACTTGGCTTCACAAATTGCGCAGGGCTATGGTGAGGCCGGATCAGGACAAGTTAACAGGAACAGTGCAGGTGGACGAAACCTTCATAGGCGGAGCAAAAACAGGGAAAAGAGGTCGGGGAGCAGAAGGAAAGGCCTTAGTACTCATTATTGCGCAGGAAAAAGGAGAAGCGACCGGGCGTATCCGCCTTCGCAAAATTCCTGATGCCTCGGCAAACAGCCTTGAGACAGCTCTAAAAGAAACAGTTGAATTAGGTTCGATGATTAAAACCGATGGATGGAGTGGGTACACAGGATTGAAAATTATTGGATACGAACACGAGGTCATCCGTACAACTGTGGATATTGGCGAAAACCTACTTCCATTGTGTCACCACGAGGCCAGTCTGATCAAACGGTGGTTAACCGGAACACACCAGGGAGCGGTCAGTCATGAACATCTTGACTAGAACATCAGAGTTATTCACAAAACAACGCGTTTTTCTGCATCATACGCACATAATAATGCGTTGTTTTATGCGTTCCTCAACACAGTTCTGTTATTTCTTAACAACCACCAACGAGTCTGTATATTTATCGACAGGAGCATCACCAAGCTTCGCAACACCGCCTCCGGTAATAGCTTTAACACGGCCTGCCTGTAAATCACCACCGCTACGAGGATTAAACCACTTCACATCAAAGGAAGTACCTTTCAAATCAAGCTCGCAGCTACCACCATTGGGAAGGTATAACAGATAAAGAGTCCCAACTTTTATCACGACTCCTGAAATATTGTCACTTGGAATCGCTACAAGAAAGCTATATAATTATTAATGATTTAATGGCTGATTGGAAACTGGCTGTTGAAGGCCAGACTCCCCTCAAAATCGATCCGTTGAGGTAAAATATGTTGAAAATTAATAGAGTCCATGCAAAAGATGACTATACTCTGTTTGTCGAATTATCTGATGGAAGATCAGGGCTTTTTGATGTGAAACCCTACCTTGAAAAAGGAGTATTTACCCAATTGAAAGACAAAAGCTATTTTAAACAGGTAAAACCTTTCTTTTGTGGAATTGCTTGGCCAAACGAACAAGATTTAAGTGCTGATACAATTGCGTATGAATTAAAACATATAAGCTGATGATTTTCAAGACGGCTCGTTACTCATTTTTTCACTTGTTCTGTTGGATATTGGGTTGTGGATAAAGCCCGCGTTGGAACTACTCCACACTCTGCCGTCCTGGTTTCAATGGGGTAGTCTTGCCATTCCAGACAAACTCACCGGTTAATCCCGCTGGCAGGGTAATCGTTCCTTTGACACCGCCTTTATCATCAAAGCTCAGGTCAGTTAGAATGCTGCCATCCGGATGCGGAGTTTTACAGGAGATTTTTTTCAGAGATCCGGGGCAGGGCTCAATATGCACCTTGGCAAAACCGGGTGCTGCCGGACGAACCCCCGCAAGTCCTGTATGCATAAAGGTTATGGGATGCGAACCCCATGCATGACAGTCGCTACGCGACTCACCCGGGGCCTCCATAGGTGTGCACAATCCAAGATCAACGTATCCCTTCCAAAGATCCAATCTCTTGAGAAAAAGATCGGCCCGTTTATACTTGAAATAGGTTTCAAAAAGATAGTACGAAAAGTAAACAGTACAACGTGAAAGGTCCTTTTCCGAAACAAGCCCTTCATAAGCTCGCTGGGCACGATCCGCCGGTAGCGCATCAGCCAGCAAAGCCAGACATTGAACATGCTCACTATATAACTTTTGAGCAGGATCATCGGCAAGCATTCCACGCGCCTCATTCCAAAAGATTTTCTGCAACGCCTTGCTCACCCGCGCTGCCTTCTCGCGCAAACGCAGCGCCGCCAGCGATTCCCCTAAAGCATCTTCAATATTGGCTGATGCCAGCAGTGCATGCAGATAAAAGAGGTTGTTGTTCGAGCTGAGTGCGGTTCCCTCGGGAGCAATTCCTTTATCCCACGCCGGAACCCAGTCGATAAACGACCAGCCGGGCAGATTCTCAATAAGCCCATCCTCTCTCTCATAAAAAGCCACCCCGCTCAGCAAGCTGTGCAAACCCACGGCCTTTGCTTTCAACCAAGCCGGATCACAGCGTCGCCACTGCAGACAGTCGTTTACCATCAAAGGCCAGATCAAAGAGTAGGTAACTGAATCCTGTGTACCCCAGGTGGGATAATTCATCCCTGTCATTCCGCTATCGCGACGCGAGTAGTCCAGCAGGTCAATGGCCCGCTTAGCCAATCGGTCATCTGCAGAGATGAGATGATTCACCAACATCTGCACACGGGTATCTCCCGGATACATCTGCTGTTCATAGTAAGGACAATCCACATAGGTCTCATGCATACACATCTGCAGCCCGCGCAGAGTAAGCCTCCGGATTCCTGGAAAACGCTGATCATCACAGACAAACGACTCTTGGCTTTCTATTGGATAACGAGTCTCATCAATTTCGAGTTTCCTTAGCACCAGTGGTTCTCCGCCGGTAGTCACACGCAGCGCACACCAGCGCCCGCTACGCCACCACATGGGCATAAAGACAGCACCGCTTCTTCCATCCAGATGAAATGTATCATCCACGCCAGGCAGCGTCTTGCCCACAAATTCATTCCGATTGCCTTTATGTTTTTTGGCATCAAAGAGCCCCTCCGCCCACGACCAGACAACCGTAGCACCCTTGCCGCCATCTGCTGTCAGCTGCGGATAGGCACAGTAGTAATCGCCCAGGTCCCAAAGTGCAGTCACTTTTGTATTAGCGGGAATCGTGAGAGGTTTACCGTCTTTCAGCAATGCCTGCCACATCACATTATCAGGGCTTTTGCCATGCTGTTCTGTAAAAATAAGTTTGTTAGCAGCCGATGGTGCAACGGCAACTATCTTTCCAGGAGTTCGCAGCTGGCTCATCTGATCAGGCATCACAGAGGGATAGAGATGCCAACCGGGAACACTCAGTCCGTAGCGAAACCCCTTATTTACCGGCTTGCGGACTATCACACATTTTTTTAATTCACCTTTCTGATCGGCAACTCCACAACCATTCATCTCATACTGGGCACCAACGGCAAAAGGACCGACCGTCGGCATTGTCAGTTCAGCACCTGGCAGACTGGCCACCTGCCACCCAGCCTTGCCGGTAGAGAGCTGAGAATCATACGCACCCTCGGCCTTCAAAATAAAGCCACCGCGCCAGCTGGTCTGAGCAAAAGGAGAAAAGGGACCCAGCCGACATACCAGCGCTTCAAGCGCATGAGTTCCCGGCACCAAAGTCAGATCATAGGTGGCATAGCTCCAGTGCATGGGATCGCCCCGATCGGGACCACGCGCAATCCGTTGGCCATCACAGAATAGCTCAAAGCGTTCATCAGCACTGATGTGTATGCGTACAACCTGCGCGCTTTCTTTCACAGAAAAACCCTTACGAAAGCGCAGAAATTCAGGGTGTGTCCATGAAACAGGAAAAGAGTTCCGGTGTCCGCTGCTCACACTTTTAATCCGCTCCGCATCCCCACATGAATCAGGGTGCCAGATCCAAGCAGCCTCATCAATCGGCTGCAGAACACGCAGATTGGTATCGCCCGGCATATAGCGCGGCGGCAGGAAAACCTTCTCGCACTTGATTGACATATTAACCTGAGCGGCAAGTGCGGCAGCAACTAAAACTGTAATCATCTAAAAACTCCTTGTTTAAATTTGTTTTTATTTTAGCATAACTTTTATTCAATGGCATCCCAAAGGAATACGGAGGATTGCGGACCGTGGGCCACGGTCCCTCCAGTACAATACATTGCCATCTCGGTATCAAATTTCAGCCGATAAACTTTAGCCTATTGGTTATTGTTGGAGATTTTACAATCTTGATGGAGGGGCACTGGCCTCAGCGCCCATCCGGTGACGTGCCGTAACTCGGTATCGTTATCGAAAAGGCCGTGCACATTGTGGTAATTTTCTAACGTCTAAAAACTAAACCCTAACATCTGACATCTGACATCCTATGGAATGCCTGTGACTGTTATTAACTATTTCACCAGCATTGCGCTGTCGGGTTTTACTGTAAGCGCCATACGCCGGTTCTGCCAGAAAAGCACGACCTCCTGCGGTTCATGCGTTGCATTAGCCAGCACCACCGCCTCGCGCCCATCCGCCGCCAGGAAAGCATTATGAAAGACCGCAGGCACTTTACGATCCCGATAATCAAGCCTTTCACAGATAAGGCGCGGAGGATGAAGCAGACGACCATTCCGCAGCCAGGGTGTAGCTTTCCCATGATAGAGATTCACCCATTGTTTCATAAAGGTGGTCTTTGATGATTCACCGGTATATCGCACCTCTTTGGTTTTGCCGCCTGCAAGCACCTCTTCAAGCGTCATATCATCCACCCATGCCTTTGCCATGCCGTTTACATGAATCATAATACGCATCATCTCACAGCCATCGGGAATCTTAAAATCAGCAGAGACACGCTGCCACCCCGCACCGGCCTCAGGGAAAACCAGACGTCCACCACCCAATGATTTCAACCCAGGGGCAAACAATCCGAAATTGATCCCGTTACTCTGCTGCATTGCATCGCTCTTCAACCATGCACTCAACCGATATTGCTTCTCTTTTCCAAAAGTCCCTCTATCCATCGATACGTTCTGTGATATCTGAACAATATCATCTTTGCTCTTGTTATTTAAGAGCAGGGAACCACTGCCTCCATGGGTCTGTTCATTATCAGCCAGGGCCAAACCGTTCCACTCCACACCATTGTAGCCCAAGACCTGATGCCATCCAGCCAAAGCATTTCCTCCGGATTTACTCGCCTCGAAACTGCCGTTAACCAGAACAATATCAGCCAGGTCCTGTCCTGATGGAACTAGATGCGGCATCTGTCCATCTGCCAGACAGTGCGCCGCCATCACACGGTCACCCCGTCGGGGGTTACTCTGGAAAGGCGGCAGATATTCATGATAGATATAATTGAAAACAGAGGCCCACTCACGTTTCGACTCACAGTTACGATAGTCCTGAAGACCGACAAGCCCGTTAAACCACTCATTCGGTTCCTCTATGGCAACAACTGCATCCGGTTCAATGGCACTCATTGCTTTATACATGCTGCGCAGCTGTTCAGAAATCGCATCGGTCATCCAGACACCCGGTCCCTGTGGATGCGGATGATCCGGCGAGTAACATGCCGGAAAGCGCCCCCCTACCACCTGATCCAGCTGAATCATTTCGCAGCCGCGTTCGACCAGCGGCACGCAGATATCCTCATTCCACCAGCGTAGAGTCCACGGATCGCCACCGCACATGCAGGCCGTATTACCACCACGCAGCCAGCTGGGAGTACGAATATACAATTTTCCATCCCGACTATGCACCGCATGAGAGCGGCCGATCTTGTCAAACCGCTCGCGATCATCCCACTCAAAGCTGTCATCATCCTGTTTTTTGTAGGTAAGAGTCCAGTGATAACCCGATGGCCAGGGAAATGCATGACAACCGAGTTTGCGGGTATTAGCCATTAGCTTCATGAACACTTCATCAGAGGGGTAGAGAGGAAAATAATCGGGTGTAACCCAACTTCCGTGCTTTTCCCATCCCCAGTAAGCGGTGATCAGAGGAACATCAGAAAAATGCTTTTTCCAATACTCTGTAATCCAACGCTCAATCCTGTCCGGATCAGCCAGCCAGCTTCGACCGAAGCGCACCATGGCAGGTCCCTCCTTAAGCCAGGCGGGAATATCTTTGCGCTGTGAAAAGAGAGCGCTGCACCACGCACGAGTCATGGCCCATTGCTTGTATATATCAGCGGCATCACGCCAGTCGGCAGGGGTTCCTGCTGAACCGACAATCGTCCCTGTTACCACCTCATAGTCCTGAGTCTCACAGCCGGTTGCAAACATTGCACGATGCCAGCAGATCTCAACGCCCTCTTTTCTGCGCACCAGCATCAGGTTCTTCGGATAACCACGATCATCTTCCGCAGCTGTATAAAAGCCACCGCGGTCGTCGTAGTAGCAACCGAACTGGGCCGCCATATTTCCTGGTTGCGCAATACTGACCCGAGAGCCGGACTTCATTGAGGCTGGACGAATTATGCCACCCTTGGTAGCCCCCAGCACCGCGGCATCATCATCCCCCCCGCTTCCAAGAGGTGATGCCAACATAAGCCGGGGATACTGAACCGATTCCAGAACCCATCCCTGCGGAACCTCCACTGAGATCCCCCAACGCACCATGGTGTCTTGCGGTTCTATGCGTGCTGTGCAGACAACCCGGGCGGGAAGGCCTTTAAATCCATCATAAATCAATGTCGCGATCTGGCCTTCTCCGGCATTTTTCAGATCGCTCCTAAAAGCTAGCGTTTCATAACTCTTCACATACACCAGAGAGCCTGCTTCTTTTCCTTCCTTTGAAAAAGAGAGTTCAAAGAGATGAGCTTCTTTCTGAAGTGAGGCCATTTCAATGCCAGCCGCACTTTTAAATGAAACCACCGCACCTTGATGCACACGATCCAATGCCAATGAAACATTTTTCCCATGAAGTTCCAATAAATCCCCACCCCATGACGGGGAGCAAAGCAAGGCTACAAAGAGACACGATCCTATCCGAGTAAAACATATCCAATTTTTCATTTAACAAACCTTTCTTATTACGGCACAGAAATTTAACGCAATGATACCGCTTTCCCATTACTCATTTTTGGAGGTTCGCAGGCCTCTGCGACCGAGCGTAAAGTCCCCGTCAATCTAAGCAGTCGCAGAGGCCTGCGACCCTCCATTTCAAATTTAAATCACTCTTCTCTGCGGGCTCAGCGGCTCTGCGAGGAATCCCTGAGAAGCGTGCCCCTTTTTGTGTCTTTTCGTGTTTTTCGTGGCAATATCTGGTTACAGCTGGGCGGCACTACGTTCTCTTTTGCCACCATTACTTTTCCACAACCGCATGCCAGAGGCGGGGAGTGCCGGGAATTTTAACCGGCTCCGGCGGACTGATATACTGATGCAGCGTTGCGGCAATCATTACCGATGTGGCAAAGGTTGACTCCGGTTTCATCCCCCCGATCCGCCAGAGATGACCCCAACCGCCAAGACGGTATCCACCGACATAGAAATTCCTCTCGCCTTTAATCAGCTGTGTAGCGGGCTTCTGAAGATTCATCGGCAAAGCGCGGTTGGCCTGTGCATATTTTTTATTGAGTCTCTCGGTGAAAGGTTTTCCCAACCAGCTTTCACCTGCCGGAGTTACACTGATCCTTTCGGGCACAATCTCAATTGCTCCACCTGAAAGCGACAGCCCAAGATAATCAAGTCCTGCACTACCGATAGTAGCATTCTTCCAGCTATTGCCCTCCCTATAAAACTCACAGTGAAATGAGTACCCACCGGTCTCCCACCAGGAACCGCCATTATTCACATATCCACGGACAGCATCAAGCGTCTGCTTCCAACCACCCTTATTTTCGCTCAATGTGGCTTCACCATAGGGGTTGACTATAGCCAGCCAGCGCCCGGGTCCCTCCTTAAGAGCACTCTGCAGTTCGGCATAGCTGGCAATATTCGTCACGGTGAGGCCATGTAATGTGCAGAGAGATGATTTCCGGATTGCGTCAACCCACTGATCTACTGACACACGTGCCCAGACAGGATATGCCCCCTTGCCGAGGTTGATAACTCCAATTAAGGGACGTTCTCCCGGACGATTGCAGGGCGCACGAAGTTTCTCCTCAACAGGCGGCTCAACATACTTTATCTTCTTTTCCTCAGCTGGCAGATATAATTCAACCCGTCCATTTAAAACCTGCGCGGTAATTGGCGACCTACCATCAAGTGTAACCTTGACTCCACTCTCTCCCGGAAGCGGAATGGAGAGTTTATCTCCGGGAGCAGCATAGACCCAGAAATCACTGCGACCGGATCTGTGCTCGGCCACAAAAGCGGTTTCATCTATGTCACCTGCATTAGAGAGAATACCGGCAGTCATTCCCGGAGCCTCTGCATAGAATCCATAACGGGCCAGTCGTCGGCCGTCGACAACGCGTACGACCGGACCAAGGTTAGCGAAAATCTTAACATCCCCGTATGAAACTTTCATAACTCCATCATCGTTGTACTCACGATGATCAATATCGCGTTGCAGCATAGGAGAACGATCATGTTCAAATGCCGTGAGCGGCTGCCCTGTATAACGAGCTCCGACGGTTTTTTGAATGCGACAGAGCCAGGCGTACCACTCGCGACTGGGAGCATGTTTTGCAAAGTCGGCATTTCCCCTCCAGCTCATGTGATACCCCATGGCAATAGTCCAGGAGAGAGAGCGGTTATCAGTTACAAACTGCCCAAGGTCGTGATGTCCAAAGATGCACTTATCATGCGAGATCGCCTGAGCCAATGGATATATAGTCCAGGTCTGCGGCGGAATAATTTCCTTGAAACATTTCCGCCATGGGGGACCACCGTGCGTCGGAACAATGCCCCAGGTCATACCGCAGAGCATTGTCTGGAAATTTGATACCCGATCCCAGCCATGCTCAGTTCCCAGGGGAACACGACGGCTATCCTCATCATTCATTGCAATCATCCCCTCGCTGAAAGCGTATGGGGTTGGTGCAGCCGTATTAAAATCGTAGAGGAATCCACGGGCACCGCACTGATCCTGAAAGAGCATATCCACCGGCACATCCTCAATAAACTCCGTCACCACCTTACGATTGGCCGCCTGCACAGCGGGATGCCATAGGGTGGTTGTCCAGCCGGTCTTACCATTGTAATCTTCATAGCGGTTCTTGCCATCTGCTTTTACCAGTAGCGGAGCTCTCCCCTCGCGTTCAAAAGTCGGCCCCTTAGGATTATCACACCACCAGGTGGGGTTTGTATAGGGCGAAAAGAGATGTCCTTTGGCATGCAGAGCAGCCACGAATACCTTAAACTCCTCCTGAGTTCCAAAACCCTTGTTTGGAGGCAGGTGATCAGGATACTGCTTATCAAAACCTCCATGCAGATAATCCGCAAAATGAATTAAAGAGGGCACCGGCAAAGATTCCAACGCCGCCATCTTCTCCTTACATGGCCCAGCCAGATAGATCAGAGGTGCCTGTTTGAATTTTGCCAAGGTAGCGGCGTTAATCTTCTTTTCAAGAGGCTGAGTGATGGAATTCTTGAGGCAGTAGTCGACAATGGTTTTTTTCAAAGGAACACCCGCAGTCAGATGAACCTTCGGGGTTGTCCAGATCTGCTTCGGTTTCACCCAGGTCGTAAAAGAGTGGATCATATAACCGCCGGCAGCATCACCGCCGCAATAGAGCATCCCGGGGATAAATATCTTTTCATGCTGCTTGGCCGCATCCCAGGGTTCTTTTACATCGCGGGGCTGGGCACGATAGAGCGCGATATCACCGTGCGAAGATTTCAGATGAAACATATCTGCATACGCTGGAGGATATCTCGCTTCATGTCCGATATATTTATCGGGATGCAGAACCTGATAGAATGAATATCCACCAACCTCAAACCAATTGCCACCAGCATGAACAAAATTCTTAAGCGCCTGCATGGATGCCAGCAGTCCTGCCTCATCTTCCGCAGGAAAGCCCTCTCCATAGGGATTGATGATGCAGAGATGTCGCTGAGAGCCGAGAGCCTTTTGCAATTCAGGAATGGATTTTATGGACTCAAAACTGTAACGATCACCAAATTCAGAGAGCGCCTGCCGCAGCAACCCGCGCCACTTCTTAATCTCAGTGCTGTTCCATAATCCCCCAGCAGGACCGTTCTGCAGATCGAGCAGGGCAATTGATCCACGCCCAGCAGATTCAGCAGCCATAATTTTCTTTGCAGTTGCAACAACCACTGATTCGGCAATAAGTTCCTGCTCCTCACCGCGCACACCGGCACCGACACGCCAGATATAACCACCTTTACCACCCAGCCGGGACCCGGAAAAATAGGCCCCGTTATCCGATGCCACCAGAGTCAGATCGCAAATTTCTTTGGGCTGCGGACGTACAACCGGCAATTTAGCCGCATTGATTTTTTTGGCAACTTCAGCCGACAACCACTTGACACCCTCTTTTGTCACCTTTAACAGGACCGGTGGTTTATCATCGCTCAGAGTCTGAACCCCTTTGCCATAAAGCGATACAAAAGCTTTGGGTCCAGCACTCTGGCCCCGCCATCCTGTCGGATTATTCAGTGGTTGCTCCATGAAAAATTTCTTATTGAAGGCTATTCCGACACTGTTATCAGGATCAGCAGGAGCGATAAACCGTTCCACAATCAGCGGATCAAAAGAGAGCTTGGCAGGGAGGTCAATGCTTTTGAGAACCTGATCGGCAGGCGTGGTGGTTGCTGAGAACTCAAACCCGCTGGCAATCTCACTCACATGCACAACAACCTTCAGTTCCTGACACTCATAGATCAGATCTACGGCACTCTCGCCCTGTTTCTCGAATGAAAATTTCTTATCCGCATTATCAGCACTGAACTGAGTCGATTCGATTTGCCCCTTGGCCAGCGTTGCAGACCATAGTCCCGGAGCGGAACTCTTAATAATCGACTTTGCCATCCCCTTCTGGATAAAGGATGTTATTCCTCCATTGTCAGAACTCAGCACCATTACTACGCTATCCGAGCTTAGAGAGATTGAATTATCGGTGACTGTTACCGATGCGCTAGCCAATGAAGCACAGAGAAGAAGAGCAGTAACAAAAATAAATCTTTTCATAAATATCAGTCTCAATAAAAGTAACGCAAGCATCCTGCTTGCTCTGGCTAACGTAATGCAAGCATCCTGCTTGCCTGGTTAATGTAATGCAAGCATCCTGCTTGCTCTCATTTAAATAAACCAAGCTGGAAGCTTGGGTTACTGTTTTCTGTCCAAGCTGGAAGCTTACATGGCTATTCATTTTTCATTCGGTATTATTAATTATGACGCAACACGCATCGCGTTGCCTCAAAATAGATGCACACCGAAGACGTACCGAAATAGGGGTACTGGTTGCCTCAAAATCATGACACCGAGAGGTGTCTTATCTTTGAGGATGGTTTGTTAAAACCGTCTT
>JAQIBS010000117.1 GCA_027858965.1 Kiritimatiellia bacterium | reverse complement strand
CCAAGATCGCTGTCCCGAACAATGTGGGCAGACGAAGCCGTCAGGCCATCGCATTTGTTCAAGATACTTACGGCAGGCTGCTTCTGTCCCATATTTTTCGTTCAGTTCTCTAAGTGTTTTTGGATACTCTTCCATAGTATGGATACTACATATTGTGGCAGCTGGAGTCAAGGGCATACCCCATAAATCACAACAAGAAAAAATTATGGTAATAAAAGAGTTTCGAAATTTATGTACTCTACTACAAAATGAAATATATTTTTCGGCAGATCATTATAATTATGACTATAATGCATCAAGTATGGAACAACATGTCATGTCTATATTTGAGAGCGAAAGTTATTTTTTTGAGCGAGTAATGGATAAAGAAAATTTAATATATTTAGACGATCAAATTAGGCATTTGGAGGCTTTTTTAAGAATGTTGCCTATCGTAAACGGAGACGCTTCAGCTGTTTCTAACAAACGAAGTGAACTTATTGAGCTTTCTGTGTTACTTAAAAATCTAGAAAGAGTTAGTAATGTAGAATATAAGAAGTTTATAGACAAACATAGATCCAATGAATATGTGCTAAAAGCTATTGCTGATTATTTACGAAGCGAAGAGTGACTTTGCAGCTATCGGGGCCATAGTTCCGAATTCTACAAATCGACATTGAACGTAGATGGGATATAAGAAGCAATATGACTATTATGGTTAGTGAACTCATAAATACTCTGGATAACAGCATAACTTCCCCAACCAGATACGTGTATGACACCTCAGATAATTCTACGGTGACATGCCGTTCTTATAGTCTCAATCATTATATTATCCGGGTCTTAGTCTGGCTCTCCAGAGACCCGATTGAAGAAAAGGGCGGAGTGAATCTATACGTAACGTTACTAAATGATTTGGTCAACAAAGTTGATCCATTTGGGTTGTTCGGTCGCGGTCAGACGCATAAAGGTGTGTATTTCAAAGGGCACAGTGATTTTGTCGGGAACGATATTTTTGACTACAACAAGGAAGATGACGCATGGGACTCCAATCCCTTGACCCCTTGGGGAATGCATCGACACTTTCACAATATCCGGGATCTGGAAATTCCCGTCGGGGATGCGGTTGAGGCCTGCGACAAAGGCAATACGGAACGTCTGCTACATCAGTGGCAGGACACATATGTGCATTGGGATAAAGGTTGGAGGTGGTGGAAACTAGGGCATGCGTTTGCTCGTGTACCTCCCGATTTGGATAACGATGCTTGGAAAGATGCTGAGTTTTCTACGGATATTTGGGTCGAAATTTGGAAAGAGACTTGCTGCAAATCGAAAGATGCATCAGATGGCTGGATACCCAAGGACGGTAGCGAAGGGTGCTGCGACAAGGACTAAGTTTAAGGATCTATTTATATGTTGTTTGGAGTCAAAAGTAGAAAGATCAAGCGCAGTATGGTTGTTGCCATTCTGGCGGTGCTTTCTTTTGCTGTGTCGGGTTGTGCGACGGGTCCGCTTCGATACAAGACATTGGGCCGGTACGAGTATGCAACGGTGGAATTTACCGAGCGAAGCCCCGTTTTTCTCAAGCCGGTGGCTGCAGTAGGAGGGGTGCTTGTTGATGTGGTTCTCATTGTAGGGGATACACTCGTCATTCCCGTGGCGTCGGCTCCTATTGCGGTCAAGACGGCTGTTGTCGGGCCCTGTCCGGAAGCGCGTGATTTTAAGAATCATCCTGTTAAAGAAACCGTCCTTAGTACATTGCTCTTTCCGCTTTACTTGCCGTGGTCGTACTGTCTGAATCTGTATTTCCAATCGTATGAACCGAAAGGAACTCCTTACTTCGACTACTTCTATCCTGGTCTATACGGCGACGAATCAGCACTTTACGTAGCCGATCCCGTCACACGGGCCGAATAGTTGTTACTGACTTTTTTCTGACCGTATCGCACGACCAAATTAAACTGGTACGATTTGGGTTGACGACCACGCTCTAACTGTACCAGTGCGCCCGTTTTCATCGTATAATCTGGCATGAATGTGTCCGATTTTACCTGTCTGCGTGCACCGCACAGGCAGGCGACGGCTTTGATCAAAAAAAGGGCGGATCGTTTGACCGATCCGCCCAGTCTGTAATGGTCCCGCTTGTGCGGAAGCATCACTCTGTTTTGGCGTTTTTTCGCCTCTTCCGGTTATCCCCAGGCGGGTTGCACCTCTGCAGATTCCGCTTCAGTTTCACCGAAATCCTTTTATGATTTTAATGTGCTTGCATGTCCCTTTCCTGCCGCCAGTGCGGCTGCATCAGCACCTTGTTGACTTGTTCCAGACCTATCGGCGGCACCCGTTTCAGAAACGAGGTAAGAAGGCGTGTCCTGGAGAAGTCGGGAGAACGCACAGACGAACGACAGTGGCGGCGCATGTTGCCTTTTTCAGAGGTGACGAAGGCTGTGGAGCAGGTGGCGGAAGAAGCGTGGAAAGAAATTTCCATACGTCGAGGTGGATGGGCGAGAGACCTGGCCCTGTGTGTAGGACAGAAAAGGTGCGGTCTGACGCTTAAAGAGCTCGGGAACTATACTGGCATGAAGCAGCAGGCAGTTTGTAACGCTGTTGCTAGATTCGGAAGTAGGATGGAGAAGGATGAAACAATGAAGGAGCTGTACTACCGTGTTCTGACGATCATTGGGGATATAGCATTCTGCTAATTTGTGTAAAGTGAACCTACGAACCATTTGCCCTCCCGACCCCTATGCTTATTCCACATAAGGGTTATTTGTGTCTTGCAAAAGCTCTTTTTTTACATCAAAGTGCACCCGCCGGAATCTGAATAATCTGCGGTGTCAGTAATCTTACTTCCTCCGCATTATTTACAACTATTCCGTATGGTAACCCCTCTTGTTCAATAAAGCGTTTTAAACCTGATAGGTGTGAGCTTTTTGTAAGTGTTCCAAATTTTATTTCAATCGGTACTCTATCTCCGTCGGGTGATGTCAAGACCAGATCTACTTCAGCTCCATTACGAGTCCGATAGAAGTTGGCACCCCATGGGACACTCTCTACAGTACTCAGTCCCTGTATAATTTCCTCGGTGATAAACCCCTCAAACGCTGCACCAACACCCGGGTTTATGTATAACCGATCTAAGTCCCTGATGCGAAGCAGATGGTGCAGCAATCCACTGTCACGCAAATAACCACGCGCCATTTTTACCACGGACTTTGAAACTGTCCTCTCAAGACTTGGAAGAGTTCTCCATATGTAAGTATCCTCAGCAATATCCAGATAATTGCGGACACTAGACTCACCTATATTCAATGAACGCCCAACCTCTGAACGATTCACTATAGTTCCTGAAAGATTTGCTAGCATTGAAACAAAGCGACGGTAGTTCGGCATATTCAATTGCGGAAAGAGAGCACGGATGTCTCTTTCAATATAGGTTTTGTGATAATTTGTCATCCATCGGTCAAAAAAAACAGTGCTGGTGTTTTGAAGTGGCTCTGGATATCCTCCATATAGAAAATGCTGCATTACCCGACTGTTTTCTAATCGGCATTCAACTGTTTTCAAAGCCTCAAGCTGGTCTTTTAGAGGGAGATCATTCAATATCGAATAGAACGGTGAAAGAGGAAGATTGTAGCGCTCGTTCATCTTCAGCGTACCCATCTCAATTAGACCTACACGCCCCGCAAGACTCTCAGAAAGAACACTCTTCAGAGTCGGAGAGCTTGATCCTGTAATAATGTACCGCCCCTTCTGATTGCGGTTTTTATCAATCACGCCTCTAAGTTCTTTAAACAAATCAGGTGCCACCTGCGCCTCATCTATAATTGTTGCATCAGGATATTCTCTCAGAAAAAACCCGAAGTCCCGCGTGATCAGCTCATAATCTTCGGCGCGTTCCAGATCAAAATAATTCCAATTGCTCCGAACCATCTGACTTAGGGTTGTTTTCCCACACTGACGCACCCCGAGAATCGCAACTATAGGAAATGACTCCAGGTATTCAGCCAATTTAAGTTCTAGATTTCTTCTTAATTTCATAATTTAAACTTTACCCCAAAGCACAGAAACAAGCAAGTAGATTTCGCACGCAGGCAGCGTTTTTTACTGAGCTGTGGGGCCGGCGTTGATGGGATTAGACATTAAAACAGAAAATAGTGATTTGAGCAGTCATAATTCTTTTAAACCCTGAACTGATCGCGCGAAGTGCTACCTCTCAAACTCGCGCACTTTCCCATTTCAGAACTCGCGCACTAACTTTGTTATTTTTCAAACAAACCTGAGAATCTCATCAACTTCTTTTCTGGGTGTCGGTTCCGCATGTTCGCCCTCTTCATAACCATAGACAATAAGTGCTGCTACAGTTTCTTCGTCAGGCAGACCCACAATCCCAGAGATTAATTCCTCGTCAATAACTCCGAAGATGCATGTTCCAACACCTTTAGCATGTGCCGCCAAACAGAATGTCTGACATGCAATGCCGGCATCGAAGGCCTCCCATTCATTGGATTTAGTAGTTGCGTAATCACCTTTTTTGGGATCAAATTTCCCGCTTTTCCCTTTCACAAAACTTAGGACAGCAACGCCATGTGCATTTTTAAGTGTATTGATATTATAGGTGAACCCTTTAACACCATCAGTTGCAAGTTTTTCGATAGTTGCTGCATCGTCAACCAGTGTATATCTGGCGATCTGAAAGTTTGCCCAGGAAGGGGCCCATCTGCTGAGCGAAACAATCTCTTTCATTGTTGCTCTGTTGACTTTTTTATTTTTATACTTACGAACGCTTCTTCGTTGTTTGATCATTGTGATTGCATTCATTTTTTTGTCCTTTTTCTTTTCCCGTAACACTGAAAACCGTAGGAAATGTTACGACGATAACGCATCAGCTATGCTGCAGTTCATGCTTTTTTATCAGTTTAACTACTTAATTATATCAGGATTACTGGTTGCAGAGGAGACTAAAGTGTAATCATTCATGCGCTTAAATAAATTCAATACTGAGCCATTTGCGCTGTGAGCAGAGCCAATAGAAACAGGGATCATTTTAGCGTGTCAAATTTCGTTTACCCCAAATGCACGCTGTAAACATTAAGTTTTTTATTTCAAATATGAAAATTTTCAGAAATTGACCCCATAAAAAAATCTGCATTCTTTATTTTTAGACAGGATTGCCGCTCCCTGCGGTCACTGCCACCACAAGGGTGGCCTTACTGCGTTTTCCATGATTAACATGATTTAAGAAGACCATTTTGAGCCCTTAATAACTTTTTTGATGATACGAAACTATTAAGATTTCGTTAACTTTAGTCAATTTTCGAAGAAATAAAATATCCCAGGTATTGCTTTCTACTCCATGCAATGTCGTTCTCGAAAAGCTTATATAAGATGGATAATAATCATGTTAATCCTGTAATCCTGTCAAAAAAATGAAATTGAGTAAAAAGCTTGCACTCAACTTCTTACACATAACATTGAAAAATCCTCATGTTTCCTGCTCTCTTGACGTACCCGGCCCTGATTGGTATTCTTTCAATATGAATTTTTTCCTTCCAACCTGTCGTATCGGGGGTGTTCCTTCGCATCGGTTTTTAATGCGGGCCTCAATCGCCGTCATTGTGTGTGTCTCTGTCGTTGCCGCATCAGCGGCTGAACTTATCTTGGCTGAGAATGGCCAATCGGCCTATAATATCGTTTTAGCAGACAATGCGTCTCCCTCAACGAAACACGGGGCGAAGGAATTACAGGTATTCCTCCTGCAGATCACTGGGGCAACGATTCCGATTATCTCCGACACTCAGCCGCAAGGTCCCCATGAGATTGTTCTGGGCGATAATCTCCATTTGCGAAAGCTGGGGACATCGATTGATTTCGCATCGTTGGGCCAGGAAGGATATGTTATCCGGGTCGTGGGTAAGAGCCTTGTTATCGCTGGCGGCGCCCTGCGGGGCAATATGTATGGTGTATATGGATTTCTGGAGGACCATTTGGGGTGTCACTGGTTTGCGCCTGGTGTGAGTCGGATACCGAAGCAGGCGAAGCTGGTGATTGACTTGATTGATGATCGGCAGGTGCCTGTGTTGGAATATCGCGAGCCGTATGTTGCCGACTGTCTGGATGGCGACTGGTGTGCCCGCAATCGCATGAATTCCAGCGCAGGTCGGCTTGAGACAAAGCATGGTGGCAAAGTGACAATATGGTCTATCGCGCATTCCTGGCAGCATCTGATGCCGGTCGAAAAGTACTTTGATGCACATCCTGAGTACTACTCGCTGGTCAACGGCAAGCGACAGAAAAAGTATCCGCAGCTTTGTTGTACGAATCCCGACGTGATTCGCATTTGTTCCGAGGAATTGTGCAAACTGATACGTGAACAGCCAAACTATACGGTTTACGGTGTTTCGCAGAATGATTGGAATAATCACTGTGAATGCAAAAACTGTCAGTTGTTGGCCGAGCGGGAGGGTTCGCAGATTGCGCCCGGCCTGCAGCTCGTCAACCGTGTGGCTGAAGCTGTTGAGAAGGAGTTTCCCGATAAGATAGTGCAGACGCTTGCCTACTCGTGGAGCCGAAAGCCCCCGAAGTATATGCGTCCGAATCCGAATGTAGTCGTCATGCTCTGCTCAATTGAGTGTTGTTTTTCACATCCCCTGAATACTTGCAATAGCGTAATGAATCAGGCGTTCTGCAAGGACCTTGAAGGTTGGTCGAAGGTTGCCCCGCGGTTATGGATATGGGATTACACAACCGATTTCGCCCATTTTCTCATGCCTTTTCCCAATCAGCGAGTGCTCTCCCCTAACATGCGTTTCTTTGTTGCCCACAATGTGAAGGGCGTCTTTGAGCAGAATAATACCGATTCCCTTCACGGCGAACTTGCCTCTCTCGGCGGATACGTTATGGCTAAGCTGCTTTGGAATCCAAACTATGATGCGAATCTGGCTATGAACGAATTTCTTGATGCGTTTTACGGTAAGGCGGCCACGCCGATCCGTGCATACATCGACTTGCTTCACGATCATGTTGAACGCGAAAATATTCACGTCAACATCTGGGCAACCCCTGACCAGAGCGTTTCATTCTGGCAGGAGCCCGCAGCATGGGCGGCTTTTTACAAAACCGATGATGCCATCCCCGATGGGTCCCACCTGAACGATGAATTATTGACCCAGGCCAGCCAGCTTTGGCAGCAGGCCGAAGATCTGATGACCGGTCAGCCACAGTTTCTTGAGCGCGTGCAGGTTTCGCGGATGAGCGTTGACTATGCGATTCTGGAGCGCGCACGGCTGCAAGCGCGGAACAAGTTTCCTAAAAACGATGTGTTTGTGCAACTGGTCACTCAGCGCTTTGATCCGTTCTTTAAAACGTTTCGGAGCAGCTCGATCGCCTACTTGAAGGAACGTCATGCCGTGGACAAAGAAGCGTATCGACAGGATGTAGCCAAGGATCTTGGGTTGAAACTGCCGTGAACTAACGACCTTTTCGGATAAATATAAATGATTTTAATCACGAAAAACGTACATAAAAAACAATATTGGAGAATTTGAATGATGCATAGAAGTTTCACTACCCTTGCCTCTGCATTTCTGTTTGTTTTCACCGCATATAATGCCTTTGCATGGGGAGGCGGACACGACAGTCAGTCTGATCAGATTTGGAAAAATCTCCCGGAATCTTTCAAAAGCCATTTTACAGAGAAACAGCGTCAGGATTTTGTAAAACATTACTCCCATTACACCGACTACTATGCTGCAAGAAAACCCGCTGTAAGGAAAGAACCTGCGGCGGAGTGCTGCGCCAGGACAGTAAAGGAAATGAAGTTCAATCCGCACAAGACTCACATTGTTTTTCCATTGTTTGTAAAAGCCTGGCGTGAAAAGAAATATGAGGACGCTCTCATGTGGGCGGGATGTATGACACACAGCATTGGCGACATGGGCGCGCTCAACCACCCTGACATTATTTGGTTCTCTCATGTGTGCCTGGGCTGGTCAGGAGCAATGGGGCCGGGAGGCAGACACATAGCTTCTGTTTTCGCTCCCGACAGTAAATACAATTACACTTATTTCAACAAGGATCTTCAAGCGTTCTACGATAAGGCAATGGATGGATGTGAAGGCAAGGTCATCAGCTCCAATCCACAGGAAGCCCTCGAACATATTATTGTCCGGGATCACTTCCGCAAGGAGGAGATGAACGCAAATCCATTCGTATATGAGATTTTTCTCCAGATGGAAAAATACAATAAGGACAACTCACCGGAAACTCTCGCAAAAATCGCTAATAAACTTGCACAATATACAAAGAGTGCGAATCAGGAAATTCTCGATACGCTGGTTACTGGAATAGCGTTTGCCGAAATGACGGAGGAACCGAATTTTGATCGGCAGACGGCTGAAAAAGAGGCTTCCAAAAAGATAGCCGCGAAGATCTCAAAAGATTCTATCAGGGCATCTGATATGATTGTTTTCACCGGCATCTGGCAGGACAAGCCACTGAAAGGCGCAGTAGGAGTATTGGTGTCTGATCGGCCAAGTCTTGTGTACTCGGGCGGTTGCCCCCTCGGTAGCAAGCACCAATGGTTGACCAGCATAGTCCTGCATGGTCTGAAAAGCGAAAAGATTCCCTATCAATGCATATCATTTGAGCGTCTTCAGGAACTTGATCCGAGTCAGAATCCAATGCTGCTTGTTGTTGCTCCGAAAATAATAAAGGGCATGGATTTTAAAAAACTTGAAGACACTCTTGAGGCCTATATGAAATCAGGCGGAAAATTAATCTGGCTCGGAGGCAGCGTTCCTGCGAAACTCGCAACTCTTCTGCCTGAAAATGAACTGCCTCCATCTTCGAAAGGGAATACATACCTCTTTCCCTTTCCAATAATTGATAAAGACAAAAGAATAAAAGCTGAATTCATTAGGATATCAGATGGAAAGAAATTTCCCGTTGCAGATCTGTCATTCGATAAAATTACATGGAACACCTTTGGAGAATGCAGATCTCTTTTCTTCAAGGATTTCAATAATGATGAAACCAGGACTGCTTTCTTAAAGCTTAAAACACCTGAGATTGACAGGATAACGGGAGTGCAAGTGAAAGTCGGAAAAGGGGAATTCGTATACGCTCCCTGGTTTGTGTTCTGCCCATATATGCTTTCAGACAATAGACAGATGGAATCGCTCGTGAACCTGGGGCTTGATTCTGTTGGCAGGGAAATTCTTAGAACCGTATTAGGTGTGACTGCACAAGCTGATCTTTCTTTTAAAGAAAAGCCAGATCCACTCTGAGTAAGTTTTTGGACATCCGATGTATACCGTTCTCGGCGCGAAGGTCGCCTCTTTTACCGTTCGCTGATCAGACGGCGTATGCCTGCCAGCGGCAGGGTTGCGCTGGACATATAGCCCTGCGGTAGCGCCACATGATCGTCGAAGATCCATTCGCCCACGCCGCGTGCCGCATAATCGTTGACCAGATCAATCAACACTTTGTCGGCCAGTGCCGGATCAATTCGATTCAGCGTATAGGCATACCAGCCGACCGGTGTTCCCCAGAATCCGCCGTTCTGATAGGTATCGTGTGCGCATCCAGTTTTCCAGTAGATCTTTGGCGGTGTGTGACGCAGCTGTCCTTTCTGCGTCAGTCCCGCATGATTGGCTTTGAACAGGACGGCGATCTTGTCGGCCCGTTTAG
Organism: Kiritimatiellia bacterium; assembly: GCA_027858965.1. GTDB lineage: Bacteria > Verrucomicrobiota > Kiritimatiellia > RFP12 > UBA1067 > M55B167. The sequence continues at coordinate 12,412 of JAQIBS010000117.1, read as the reverse complement.
CCGGTGCGACACCAAGCCAGACAGCAAAGGCGGAGCCCCAGACATCCGGCTCACGACACCCTACAGTGGCCGCGCGATAGAGTTGTGCATCTTCGTCCCAGAGAACCTTGTTTATTTGAGAGCTGCAATTGAGGGCCCGTTTCGTATAAAGCTGAGCTTCCTCTTTTCGTTCAGCTTTCGATAACATCTCCGCCAGCCGCTGCGAGGCCTCAACCGTCAGTAATGAAGTGAACAGGCAGTCACCCGTCTTACGGATGGAGTCGGTAAACCCATAGGGGCAGCGGTCCCAGACTTTGGCCGGATCGATAAAGACCAGCCCTGTTGCAGGATTAGTGGGAATTACCTCCATCCCGCGCACCAGCTTGTCCAGCACATTCGTGGACAGCAGTGACGCGTCGCCGGTCTGCTTCCAGATCAGATAGGCAACGGCAACAGTGAACTGTGATCCATCCGTAACCGGGTTCTCTCCCATGCTTCCGTAGCCGGGTTTATAGATTGCTGTGCCGTCATACTTAACGCAATCGACGCATGCGCCATCCGCACGCTGGGCATTTAGAAATACAGATGCCGCCGCCAGCAATTCCGCCTGCGGAATATGTTCAGCCCCGCCCTCCAGAATATAGGCGTAATCGCGCAGCCAGAAGGCTTTGTAGCCGGTGCCGACCTGCGGCGGATAGGCGGCCGTGCCGTCATTCATCGTGCGTCGGCAATCCCGAATCATCTCAGGCACTCTGTCTTCCAGCCATGTCTGCGCTTCGGTCAGAGTTGCAATTGGAGCAGACACCCCTGTGACAGCCATCAGCATCAGGGCTATGGCACTACACAATATCGTTTTTTTTATTAGCATTTATTCACGGTTTTCCAGTCAGGGTTGCGTTATGGTTGACGGTTGATCCACAAATCAGGAATGTTTCCTGACGGCAGGGTATACGTGGAGACACTCTGTTGATTGCCCTCCCCATCCTCAAGTATGTTTTCAAGGCCATTGCTGAGATAGAGCGTGGCCGCCGGCACAGCATCAGGTGTGTCAATACGCTGAAAATCAAGAATGTGTAGATTATCGATGTTGAGTGTAATATAAATGAGAGCAAGATCGACACCGGCTGTTTTCGTGACATCAAAATTTTCAAGCAGCACATTATGGATCTCACCGGCACCTATCGCAAAGCGCCACCTGTTTATGTTCACAGCGTAGGTCCGGCAACTGCCCGTAACATTTCTGACGGTAATATTATTGATGAGAGATCCGTTGCTCAGCAACCGGACAAAGTTATAGGCACCCTCCGCCTGAACATCATCCACCAGAATGTCGGTGATCGGGCCGAGCTTCATTCCCAGATTGAGAACCCGCAATACATCGTCATCGGCATTGAGGGCGATCATATCATCATTGGGTGTGTTGGGATGAATCGCCTTGATGCGACGAATAATGCCGCGCTTTGAAAAACCACCTACATGTACGCCATCCTGATTGGGCCGGATAACGGAGTGATCGAGTGTGATGTCTTCGATCAGAAAGTCTTCGACCTCACCCACACGGATTGAGAAAGCATCCGGATTACGCACGGTAAGGCTTCTCAATGCGAGATTCGTAACATTGATGAAGTTGATGGCCGTACCGGTGTAACCGGACATATCACCATCCGCCCCGCGTGTGTTGTGCGCATTGTTGCCATCCCAGATGCCACCTGCAACAACGATGTTTTTGTCGCCGCGAACAGGATGCCGGTTGGAAATCAGAAATGTGTTGACGTTAGTGCCGGCTCCGTCTGCCAGACGTATTACCGCCTGCGCGTCCGCCTGAACCGTTGTGCCTGATCCGACAAGCAGCGTCTGCCCGATCCGGTAAGTGCCCGCAGGAATTGCCACTGTCGCCGCATCGCTGTCCAGTGCCCGTTGAATGGCGGCTGCATCGTCCTGAACGCCGTCTCCGCTTGCACCGAAAGTGAGCACACTCACAGTCTTCGGAATTTTGGTGATATCAGGAGGTGCGGATACCGCACGTCTGTTAAAAACAAGTTCAACGCGCTTTTCCTTTTGTGGTGTTGTGGATGCAGCCAGCGCGTTGGCGCCCAATGTTAAGGTGGTTGCAATCCATGTCATCTTCCACATAGCTTGCCAAAGATTCATTTTTTCATGTAATGGGTTTGTCATTTTCACTTTCTGTCCTGTCCTGTCCTGTCCTGTCCTGTATTGTTATTGCAACGTGATGAGCGTGCTAGTCACAGTTAGTTTTGCTGAGACTAACTCTCTGGCCTCCGCGCCTTCACCGATGGTTTCGAAAAGCAACTCCAACCGGTGATTCGGCAGTGCGTAACTTACGGAAAGCGTCTCAAGGTCGATCGTATCACCCGGCTGCAGCAGAAAGAGGGGCAGGGTGACCGCACCAGCAGTCTCTCCGTCAAAAACAAGTTGAATAGTCGACCCCTCTTCAAACGTCACGGTCGATTCGAACTCGACACCATTGGTGAGCGCTGTGTCGGAAGCGTACCGAAGTAAAGCAGTGTCAGCCGCAAAGGACACTGCACTCACTCCGAATGCGGACGGCGCAGTCGGGCGGACGGAACCTGCGATCACCGAGGTAAGACCGATGTAGTTGTTCTCTCCGCCCAGAACCAGCGTTCCCTCGCCTTTTTTCATCAGAGCGCCCGGACCTGTGATGGGGCAGTTAACCGTTAGCGTCGCGCCCGTGGTTGGGTTGAGCGTACAGACGTTTTTGACCAACGTGATCCCGCGATTAGCGTCGTCCAGTGTCACGTCGCTGGTGACTTTGAGTCCACCTCCGCTGAAACTCAGCTGGTCGGTACGAAACAGGGGCGGGTTTCCACCGAGGTTTTCTTCGGAATCGACGGACAGCCAGACGTTCGTGTTGGCGTCTACGCAGATGCGTCCCAGGAAATCGGGGTTGTCCGCGTAGAAAGCAAAATAGCTGGCTGGGCTGAGAGCTGTACCGGAATACTGCAGCACGATGTCTCCACACCCAACGAGTGTGGCGTAAATCCGGGCCGTTCGCCCCATTCCATCGGATGGAATCAGGAAGGTCGCCGTATACTGATCTTTATCGCTTGGAAACACATGTACCGTCCCCGCGAGATAGTTGCCTGTTATATCTCCCTCAGATGCGGATAACGTCGCGTTGTTGAACAGGATGAGGTTGTTGACGGTCGGAATGCCCAGCCCTTTCAACGCGAAAAGCCCCCCGCTCTCGACAAAAAGCGTGTCTCCTGCAAAGGTTGCTGAACCGGAATTGGGTGTCCGCAGAATGTACCCGCTGCTGACATACGTTTTGCCGGCAGAAGGTGCCAGCCCGTCCAACCAAGCCGCACTTCGTGTGAACGCTGAGGTGCCGCCGGGGTCGTTATTGATTTGGTGAACGACTTTTGCTGCGGAAGCCGGCGTAAACACGAGTGCTTTTCCCCCGCCGGCATCGTTCGTCAGCGACAGTTCTCCCGCCCAGGGAGGCGAGAGATAGAAGTCGCTCTCTGCATAGTCAGTGAGGTTTGACGCAGAGAGAAGCTGGTAAGGCGCTTGCAGCAGATTGTTCGTTGTCACGGTAAACACGATCTTCTGGAAGGGCGGTTTGACCAGTGGGCCGCCGACCCGGATCATCGGAGTATTCGTCGCGTCATCAGAGAGAGTCAGGGAGATACGGGCGATCTCGTTTGCATTGGATACTGTCAATTGGCTGACCGACCATCCGCTGTTCTCAGCCATCAGTTGCGCGCCGGCCGCCAGTGTCAGGTTGTTTAGCACGCCTTCACCGGTCACCACGGAGGTCTGGCCGGTCGCGATAACAGAGGAGGTTGCTGGAGTTGCACCTGCGGCTATACGCAATGTGCCTTCCTGTACAGTTAACAACCCCGTAAACGTGTTGTTGGTTGCAAGGAACAGCGTGCCGGTACCGATTTTCGTCAACGGGCCGGCGCCGGAAACCGCACAGGCGACGGTGAGCGTGGCCTCGTTGACTTCGAAAATGGCACCGGGATAGATGTAAGAGCTCGGCGTGAGCGTGTTATTGATATAGATACCGCGGTTGGGATCGTCGATGACGAAGGAGTTGGTTACTGAAAGGGTTACACCCCGCAGGGCCAACGCATCCGCCTGAAAGGCCGCCGGATTGCCGCCTAGTCCCTCCTCCTGAGTGACAACAACTTTTCCCAGGCCGGACAGAAGCATTCTGCCTGTAAAAGCACTGTTTTCGGCCATGAGATAGGCTCTTTTCAAGGAATCCGTCACTTGAATCGTCAGATCCGCTGTGCCGGACAGAGCCGATCTGAGATACAGCCATCGCCATAAATTATCGCCGACATAAAAGGTGGATGGTGTGGCGACGGTGATCTGTCCTGACAAGGTGTTGATGCGTTGGCCTGTGCTGTGGGTGACCCGTCCGCCGTGCAGAACCATATTAGTGACAGTGATCGATCCGCCGGGCGTGGTGAGTCCGAAGTCCGAACCGGTGTTAATGGTCAGCTGGTCACCGGCAAAGGTATAGGATGCTCCAGTAACCGTCGGCATCCGCATTACAAACGCTGTCAGGTAGGTGTTTCCCGCAGAGGGGGCCAGGCCATTCGACCACTTGCCCGCGCTGTTAAACGAGCTCGTCCCCCAGGGATCCGCTGCTGTCATGTAAAATTCATCCGCAAATAGATTGGCTGCAAAAGAAAGTACTGATATTACAATAGTCCATCTTGCTTTTATAAACATTGTCTTCATAATAAACTTTCTTATTCTGTGAAATTACCATGCTGAATACACAAATACAATTTCACAATCTTCTTTAGCATAAGCCTGGGCATGATTTGCCGCAAGGTATAATTGCGCAAAAAGATTGGTTCTTTCGAGTTTTTAATGGGTGAATCATCGCTACTCGGTATCAGTATCGGGATCGCTATCGCTATCGGACACGGCAACCATCGGGTTAAATTCGATACCGATGCTGATTGCGATACCGACAACAAAGACCAATATTCATGTATAAACTAAAGTTTTAGTAATTATCACAGCCTTTCAAAGCCATTGCAGCAGTCAAGGCCCTTGAGTTGAAAAAAGGTTACCCACACAAAAGTCGGAATAACCAAAAAAAGCAGGACAGGCTGAATGCCTGTCCTGCTTTTTGTGTTCTTTTAAATAAAGTTGAACTTTCCTACGTAATAGGGAATGTTTGCTTTATTCGCTGTCACCGTAACCATAGTTATCGACAACGAAGTCGAGGTCCTTGTCGCCACGACCGGAGAGGTTAAGCAGAATTGTACCGTGCTTCATTTCTTTGGCTTTTTTCATGGCGTAGGCAACGACGTGCGCGCTTTCGAGAGCGGGGATTATCCCTTCCTGGCGGCTGAGCGTAAAGAATGCATTGAGACACTCTTTGTCATCAGCGGTCGTGTATTGAATACGTCCGCTATCCTTGAGGTGGCAGTGCTCCGGGCCGGCACCCGGGTAGTCGAGACCGCTGGCGATAGAGTAGACGGGGGATGGTTCGCCTTTTTCATCCTGCAACAGGTAGCACTTGAACCCATGAATAATACCGGGCATGCCATAGGTGATTGTTGCGGCATGATCTCCTACGTTGGGTCCGCGGCCAAGTGGTTCAACTCCCCAGATTTCGCAGGGATCATTAAGGAAAGCGGAGAAGAGGCCAATGGAGTTGCTGCCACCGCCGACGCAGGCGGTGACGAGATCAGGCAGGTTCCCGGTCATTTCCATGAACTGGGCACGGGCTTCGATACCGACAACGCGTTGGAAGTCGCGCACCATCATTGGAAATGGGTGAGGGCCGACAACTGAGCCGATGCAGTAGATGGAGTTGACCGGGTCTTTGAGATATGCCTGAAATGCGGAATCAACTGCTTCTTTGAGAGTTTTGAGTCCGTGGCTTACAGGTACAACCGTGGCACCGAGCAACTTCATGCGGATGACGTTGGGGTGTTCCTTGATGATGTCGACTTCGCCCATGTGGATTTCGCATTCGAGTCCGAAGTAGGCCGCAGCAGTGGCAAGTGCCACACCGTGTTGACCGGCACCGGTTTCAGCGATCAACTTTTTCTTGCCCATGTATTTGGCCAGCAGACCTTCGCCCATACAGTGGTTAAGTTTATGCGCACCGGTATGGTTGAGATCTTCGCGCTTCATGTAGATCTGGGCGCCCCCACAGAGTTCTGAAAGGCGTTCAGCATGATATACGGGAGTCGGGCGTCCTTGATAGTGCTTGTAGATCGAGCGCAACTCCTGGATGAAACGGTGTGTGCGGCTGATCTTGAGGTAGGCATCGTTGATTTCCTGCATCGGGCCTATCAGTTCGGGTGGGATAAATGATCCGCCGTATTCTCCGAAATTACCTTCTGCATCCGGGTTAGTTCCAAGATAATTACTGTAGTCTTTTTTCATAAGTTGTCCAATCCTAGTTTACTTAGATAGATAAAATCGTAAATAGGTTAACTCAAAAAAGGACTGATAGCAAGTGCATGTTTCTATTAATCAGTACACCCGATTTGACTCCGTTGAGTATTCTCTTGCGTACCGTAAAGTGGATTAAAGTAATGCAAGCTTCCCGCTTGCTCTTCAAACGATCAGCCAAGCTGGAAGCTTGGGTTACTTTGAAATTGCACATCGTTGCAGGATTATAGCAAACTCGTGCACTCGCGCTTTGTAGAACTTGTCTGTCCTGAGCTTGCCGAATGGGTGCACTAAATTTTTTTTGTAGATAAAACTATTGTTATTTCGACTTTTGTGTGGAAAACCTTTTTTCAAGTGATGTGCAATATCATATCATATCATATCATATTCATTGATAATTTATGGGATAGGCATTACTGCGTTAGTCAACAATGCTCCGCGTTGCATAGGAAAGAAGCTTAAAGGTTAAAGAGGTTGAAACGGCCGAAGGCTTGTAGGACGCGCCTCTCCCGCGAATGCGGGAGGGCGCGTAAAGGTGGAACAGCGGAAGGCGGAAACCATTTCAGCCTTTTAACCCCGAAGGGGTGTGATTATTGTAGTTCCGTGTAAGTGATAAATATCAAACCCTGAAAGGGTGACATTATTTGCCTTCCTTTTTATAATGTCACCACCTTCGGGGTTCCGGGTATAATAAAATCGATTGTCTACAATAATATCACCCCGTCGGGGTTGGGTTAGAACATAATCAATGAAACCCAAATGGGCTTGACAACTTTTCATTCCCGTTATAATTTTGAATTCCAATTGCCAATTATGTTACATTCGTTAAATGAAATGTAAATTATTATACTGCGATCTTAATGCGATTCTTTGTTTAGCTCTAATAATGTCCGGTAGCGCGATAGCTCAGAGCTGGAATTTTGATAAGAATGTGCCCAAATGGGCCAAGACGGTTATTACAGAGCCGGGGAGTAGCGGATCAAACCAGGTGTTGCGTATTGATGCGAAGCGTCCGCATCATACCCGTGTGAATATATCGGATAAGGTGTCCTCCTCTTTTGTGTTCGAGAGCCGTATCCGACTTCACAAATCGGCAGGTGCCGAACCGGCGGCATATCTCTATGCCATCACTCCGAATGGTTTTATTGCGCTCACTGCTGGTTCGGGTCGAGCTCGCCTATTTAATTGGTGTGGAAACAAAATGCCTTCTCAGGGTATGGGGCAGGTCAAAATTCCCGCGTTTAATGGAGAGTGGCTCCGTGTGAAGATGGCCATGGAGAGTGGAACTATCACGGCAAAGGTGTGGCCGGACGGCACACGTGAGCCCAGTTGGTCAATGTCGGGGCAGCTTGAGGATACAACCATAAAGAATATAGCTGTGGGTGTCTGGCTTCCACCGGGCAAATCCGCAACAGCTTCTATGCTTTTCGATGATATGTCACTCAGGCCTGTTACATCGAATGATCGTGTCGCAGCTTTTGCGGCACCAGCGGCACCTTTGCAGGTTCCTGCTGATATGCTAACGGGGATCTTTGAATCAGGTCCGCATATCGGGGTTGTTGCCAGTGGGCTGGCGGCCGCACTTAATCGTGAGAACGGATCTCTACGGCATCTATATAATATCAAGGAGAGCCGGAGCTTTACAAATCCAGATCAAAGGCGGCCGCTTTTTCGGATAAACCTTACGCGGTGGCAGCTAGGTGAATCAGCGGATATTACTTCGGATGACTTTAGCTATCTGAGATGGAAAAAAATATCACAGAGCTCGGTGCAGGCTGAATTCAGTGACGGACCTGAACCCGGTATGGTCGTTACATGCCGCGTGAATGCAGGAAAAGATGGTCTCGTTCATTTTGGAATAGTCGTTAAGAATCCTTCCCAGCGAGCAGTGGCATCTATTCGTTATCCCTGCTTCGCATCTCCTGCTACTCTGGGTGATGATGCTGTTGATGACCGCCTTCTTTTTCCGCAGAGCCATACCGATGGCATTGTTATTAATGCACCAGGTTCTCGTAATCGAGGCTTGCATGGAGCTTATCCAGGCAGTGCTGCCGTTCAGATGATGGCTTTGTATGATTCCACGGCTGGTTTGATGCTTGCCACACAGGATGCAGAGGGGCACTGCAAGAAGTTTGATGTGGAGATGGTCGCAAATCGATTTGTTGAATTTAAGGTTACGCATTTGAGACCGGAGATTCCAGGTGATGGAGGTACTCCTTACGATACTGTTATGGGATCGTTTATCGGTGACTGGCGCGATGCCGCGGATCTTTATAAGCGCTGGGCATGTCAGCAGCCTTGGTGTGCACGCAAACTGCCGCAGCGCGATGATGTCCCTGCTTTCCTTAAAGAGGGTTGTGCCGGTGTGATATTTGGAATCGGCAGTTCAAAGGGATATAATGGTTCGTTTGGTCCAAACCTTGAACTTCTTCCGGGAATTGTGGACGAGTACAGAAAACGTGCCGGTGTACCGCATATGCTGGTGATGCCCTATGGTTGGGAGAATCGTGGTACATGGGCCGGCATCAACTACTTTCCTGCGTGTCCTTCTGATGAGGCTTGGCGCAGTGCCAATGCCGCTCTTCGTGCACAGGGTGATCGTACGGTTTTTCTTACCTCTGGATATTGGTGGGTGGTCCGTCGACCCCAGACCTCAAATGGACCGGCCTTTGATGATACAGCCCAGTTTGAGCGTCAGAAGGCTATGGTTATCCAGCGTGCCGATGGCACGCCGTGGCTGGTTGACAATACAGATAAGGTTGGATCTTCCGGTGATTGGCGCGGCCTCTCAGCCAAACTTTGTCACGGTAGTGTTGACGCCCGCCGGGTTATGCGGGATATCTTTCTGAGGGCAGCGCAAATTGGATCTCCATTGGTAAGCTTTGATCAGGAGATTGGGGGCGGACAGAGTGCTCCCTGTTATGCGTCCGATCATGGACATCCTCCGGGATACGGGTCGTGGATGTGGTCTGAATTTCGTGATCTCTGCGAGGAGATTCGTAGGGAAGGGCGTAAGGTCCAGCCGGAGATCGGATTGTTCGTAGAAAATTGCGGAGAGATGATTATCCCGGTTATGGCCACCTACTGGAGTCGTCAGTTTGGTGTTCTTGATCATGGATCTTCCGGTGAAGGCCCAATCGGACTTTTCTCCTACCTTTATCATGAGTACGTTACGGCAATCGGGGCCGCTATGGTTCAGGGGCAGGGACCTTCGGGAGCAAGAGTTTCTCCTGGGTTACGTTGTCAGGCTCTTGCCCATAATGTGACACGAGGTCTCATTCCCTGTCCTTTTGCGCATCAGGTTCCTTTGAAGGCCAAAGATAAATGGACTGAGCAGGTTTCAAAGGCCTATTTCATCTTCTGTCGGCCCTTTGCCGCATTTCCCGAATATCTCCTTCTGGGTGAAACCCTGCACCCGCCTCAGCTACGTTGCAAAGAGCGTGAAGAGTGGTTTATTCCGCGGAGGCGAAAATCAGAGAGTAAAGAAGGGGAGCCTGAAAAACGCATTACCCGTCCGCTCTCTTCAGTGGTTGCCGGTCGATTTAAAGCCCCGGATGGAACAACAGGATCTGTAATTGTGAACGCAACACCGCAACCGCAACTGGTGAGAGTTAAGGACCCCGGGCGAGGACGACCTGCAAAGCTCTACCGGGTCGACAAGTCGGTCGAACAGAGCTTTGATTCTCTGCCGGAGGAATTAGTTCTGGAGCTGGAACCATTCGGTGTGCGAATGCTTATTGTTGAGTGATACAAAACACACAAGGCAGTTATTGTTCTTTCGGATTATTTCAGGCTAATAGCTTAACTTGCAGCCAGGAAGTGGTCCTGTTCCCTCTGGTAATACCGTTGTGCCAGCAGAGAAGAGTCAAATTGAAGATTGAGTTAATATAGAGGATAACAGCTGGGGAGATTTAATATAATCAGAACGATCGTCAGCGCGTTGGTTTTTGTTAAAACTTTGAATTTAGTCAGCAAGCATGGTATATTATCTGAGATAAGAATTGATGGATGGTCGTCTAGGTATAGACCCAGAAAACTGTAAACAAAGGGTACAGATATGAAAAAATCCGGCAAACGCTTTGTTTCAAAGCGTGTAATTATTTATGAGATTATCACATTTATTTTTGTGATATTCATTATTTGGATTGATGAGATTAATGACGTTCCAAATTTAATGCTAGGGGCGGAACCAACACCAGCAAACTGGCAAGAGTCGTTGTTCGAAAGTGTCATCATTTTATTATTTGGGACGGCAATAATATATATGACTGTGGAGCTATTTCAAAAAATGAAATATCTTGAGGGTGTCCTTCCTGTATGTGCGTCATGTAAGAAAATCAGAGATGATAAAGGCGCCTGGCAACAAGTAGAGGAATATGTCCGTGATAGATCAGATGCGGAATTCAGTCACGGGATTTGTCCGGAATGTGCGAAGAAGTTATATCCTGGACTGGATCTGTATGACAAAGATGAATAATTCTTCTTTGCTTCTATGTTTTCCGCAGTGGCTAAAAAATGTATAATAACGCTTTATTACAACTTTTTGGGATATAGATGCGCTGGATCTTTTATAACATAGTCTTTTCTTTTCTTTATTTGCTGTTGATGCCGCATTTTGCGATGCGCATGATGCGTCGTGGGGGGTATAGGGAGCGTTTTGGTGATCGTTTTGGCCGTCTGCCCTATGATATTATTGAGAAGTTGAAGAGTTCTCAAGGGCGAATCTGGATTCATGCGGTCAGTGTAGGAGAGGTTTTTGTGGCTGGGCAGGTGATGCGTGAACTGCGCAGTCAGGATGCTTCTGTGAAATTTCTGTTCAGTACAACCAGTTCCACAGGCTGGGTTCAGGCTCAGCGACAGGTGCAGGAAGAGGATGTGCTGATTTATTGTCCTTTAGACATCTCCTGCTTTGTGAAGCGGGTTATTAATCTGGTTGAGCCAAAAGCGCTTGTTTTGACCGAGTCCGAGATCTGGCCCAATCTGATTCGCTGCTGTTCAGCAAAAGGGGTGCCTATTTTCCTGATCAATGCACGCATTTCAGATAGGTCTGCTCCGCGATATGCTAAGATGAACTGGTGGTTTGAGCCTGTTTTCAGGATGTTTACATTAATAATGGCACAGTCGGATCTTGATAAACGGCGTTTGGTGGCTGCCGGTGCGGATGAGAGCTGTATAGATGTTTGCGGAAGTTTCAAATTTGATGTGGCGCAACGGGATGCCAAAAAGGAGTCTGAATTGCGCGGTTGGCTGGATTCACATGGGGTGACTGAAGATAAATTGGTTTTGTTGGGAGGGTCGACTTGGCCGGGTGAGGATTTTATCCTGATCAATACATACCGTGAGCTGGCAGAGAAATATCCGCAGTTGCGGTTGGTGATTGTGCCGCGTCACTTTGAGAAGGCTGATGATGTTGAAAAGAATATCATCAAATCAGGTTTGGTGTGCGTTCGTAAGAGCAGGGGTGACAGTTCCCCTGAGAACAACTATGGAGGAGCGGCTCCCGTGCTTCTGGCAGATACGACAGGCGAGTTGATGGGTTTTTATGGGTTGTCGCAGATTGTTTTTGTCGGCAAGAGTCTTTATGAGCATGGTGCGCAGAATATGATTGAGCCTTGTCTTTGCGGTGCATCGGTTATTGTTGGTTCGCATACAGAGAATTTCAGGCCGGTGATGTGTGACCTTCTGGATGCAGACGGTATTATCCAGATTCTTGTGGATGATATGTTGCTGGATGAGGTTGAAGAGCTTTTAAATAATGATGAGAAACGCCTGACGCTGGGCGCACGGGCATCGCAAGCGGTTGTAAACCGCAAGGGTGTGGTTGAGCGTTGCGCTGCAAAGATGCTGAAGGCAATTGACAGTTGACAGAGAACAGATTACAGTTGACAGTTTTTCTTTGACAGGGTAATGGGTTACAAATACGCTCGCTGACGACTGACGACTGACGACTGACGACTGACGACTGACGACTGACGACTGACGACTGACGACTGACGACTGACGACTGACGACTGACGAC
>JAQIBS010000114.1 GCA_027858965.1 Kiritimatiellia bacterium | reverse complement strand
GGAGAATAGAGAATTAAAATTCATAATTCATAATTCATAATTCATAATTATTTTCAGACCAGCAGTGCTTCATCCATCATGACTTTCAGCTCATCGAGGGTCATACGTTTCTGCTCCATTGAATCGCGATCACGAACAGTCATAGTCCCATCTTCCATTGTGTCAAAATCAACCGTAACACACCAGGGAGTGCCGATTTCATCCTGACGACGATAACGACGACCGATTGCTCCGCTCTGATCCCAGAACGCAGCGTAACGGCGGCGCAGATGCTCAAAAACTTCCCGAGCTTTATTATAAATCTCAGGCTTGTTCTTAACCAGCGGAAATACAGCCACTTTGATAGGAGCAATACGCGGCTGAAAATGCATTACAAGACGGGTATCCTCCTTGCCCTTGCTGTCAACCAGCTTCTGCTCATCATAGGCGTTGCAGAGCAGGGCCAGCATCATACGGTCAACACCGGCGGAGGGTTCAATCACATGAGGTATGTAGCGTCCTTCAAAAAGCCGGGCAACAAAAGCACGCGCCACAGCCTCATCTTTACCACAAGCGGTCCAGTCGGCAACGACCTTATCCATAAAAGCGGATTTGGCAGCGTCATCCATTTTTTTACAGGCCAGCTTAAGAGGCTCATCAAAGACCTCCATACTCTTACCACTGTGCTTCTGATGCTGCGAGAGGTCAAAGTCCGAACGGGCGGCAATGCCCTCAAGCTCCTGGACACCAAAGGGGAAGCGGTATTCAAGGTCAACACAAGCTCGTGCATAATGAGCCAGATCATCGCCTTCGTGGACACTCTCAACAAATGAATCTACAGGCAGGCCGCAGGATGCCACCCAACCCTTGCGCTGAGTAACCCAGTATCTATGCCAGACTTCCCAGCCCCAGGCATCTTCAGGAGTCGTCAAGTCAGGATTATCCGCCAAGGTCGTGACTTTGCCATATATCAGCTCAACCGCCTCATCGGGGCGGATAAAGAATTCAAGTTCCATCTGTTCAAACTCACGTGAACGGAAGGTATAGTTGCGAGGTGTGACCTCATTACGGAAAGATTTACCGATCTGGGCAATACCGAAGGGAACACTCTGACGACTGGTTGCCAGCACATTCAAGAACTGAGCAAAAATAGCCTGGGCTGTCTCAGGACGCAGGTAAGCCGTATTCTTTTCATCATCAATAGGACCGACAACGGTTTTAAACATAAGGTTAAAGGGACGCGGTTCTGTCAGCTCGCCACCGCAATGAGGACAGGGCGATATCTTCTGCTCGCTATTTTTGGCATTAAAGAAAAGGGTATATAACGATTTCAAGTCGGCATAGGATGCGGCATCCGCGTTCAGCTTCTCATAGGCAGCGGTCAGAACATCAGCATTGAGCACAGCGGGGAGGTTGGGAGTCTGCCCCTTAGCCTTGCCTTTGCACCAGGCCACAATCTTACCGGCTTCGCCATTGCTTTCATCAAGCACCTTCTGCAGGCTCTGTCCGGCATCACTGTCAGCAAAGATATCCCAGATTTGATCCGCTCGCATCAACTTTTTGCAAGCTTTGCACATAGTCATGGGATCAGAAAAAGTATCCAGATGTCCGGAGGCCTTCCAGATATCGGGGTGCATAATGATGGTAGCATCGAGTCCTTCAACATCCTCACGATTGCGCACAGTGGTCTTCCACCAGTCCTCTTTGATATTGCGCTTCATCTCACAGCCAAGCGGTCCATAATCAAAAAAGCCGGGCATACCACCATAGATTTCAGAGCTGTGAAAGATAAAACCTCTGCGCTTGCACAAAGTGGTGATCACACTTAAACTAGATTCGTTCGACATAAAAATCCTTTATCCTTATTATACTCAGTGTTCAGTGTTCAGTGTTCAGTGTTCAGTGTTCAGTGTTCAGTGTTCAGTGTTCAGTGTTCAGTGTTCAGTGTTCAATGTTCAGTGTTCAGTGTTCAATGTTCAGTGTTCAGTGTTCAATGTTCAGTGTTCAGTGTTCAGTGTTCAATGTTCAGTGTTCAATGTTCAGTGTTCAGTGTTCAATGTTCAATGTTCAATGTTCAATGTTCAATGTTCAATGTTCAATGTTCAGTGAGATTGTAACTGCATCCTGAACACTGTCAACTGTCAACTGTAGACTGTTCACTGTAGACTGAAGACTGTAGACTGTAGACTGTAGACTGTCCTAGATTGTGCGAATAGCGTTGCGTTCGCGCTGGGTATGATTATGTTCACTACGCTCGCCAATATGCCGACCGACATTAATCAGCATACCAACGGCAATCATTATCGAAAAGATCGAGGTTCCTCCATAGCTGAAGAAGGGCAGTGCAATTCCCTTAGTGGGAGCCAGGCCTGTTACCACCATAAGATTAAACATTCCCTGAAAGACAATTAGGAAGGTAAGACCGAAGGCCATGTAACGTCCGAGTTTATCAGGCGCATTGCAACTGATCAAAACACCGCAAATTAAAATCGTTACAAACAGAAGCACAACAATAAGCGAGAAGATCAAGCCGAACTCCTCAGCTCCAATCGGAAACACAAAATCAGTATGTGATTCAGGTAAATAGCGATATTTCTGAAGGGAGTGCGTAAAGCCGACACCAGTCAAGCCCCCTCGTTGAATAGCCACAATCGACTCTCTCAGTTGATCCGCCTGCTCCATCGATGAATCCACCCCGGCCAGCCAGGCCTCAACACGGGCGAGCCTGTTAGGCGAGCTGATTACATAAATTACACCGCCGAAAGCCCCCGCCAACGCAAGTGGCCCCAGAAACTTTAGATTAACTCCTGCAACAACCATCAAAACTACAGCCAGCAGGCAGATCACCATCGTTGCACCCAGGTCACTTTGACAAATAATCAGTGCGGCCATGGGCATCAGAATTGCGAAGGACAAAAACGTTCCCTTGATAAAACACTTAGCTTTAGAGCCAATTCTATCAAGCCAGACCGACATTGCAATAATCATGACAATCTTTGCAAATTCACTGGGTTGCAAGCGGAAGAAACGAAGATCCAGCCAGCGACGACTGCCATTCACCTTCAAACCAATACCCGGCACATAAACCAGCACAAGGGTTGCAATAATGATAAGGAATAAAATAATGGTCAGCACAGGCACCTGGCAGAATCTATGCTTACCAATCTTAAAACTCACGCTGGCCAATTTAAAGTAGTGATAATCAAACCCTTGCGCAATGAAGGCCAGAATCAGACCCAAAAAAAACCATATCAGTTGCTTATATATCAACTGATGCGGGTTTCCATACAATCTAACCGACTGTTCCGAGCTGGCCGATGCCAGAACAATTATTCCCAGAGCAAGAAGTGCGAAGGCTGTAATAGACAGCAATGTAATTAATGTTCTTCGCATCTCACTCCGGGTGCCGAACAGCAGCGTTATTAATTATTTTACACTTGGAATCTTAATAACAGTACCGGGCTTCAATTCAATTGACTTAAGGTTGTTAAGCGTTTTAATCTCGTTCGGGCTGACACCCCAGCGAATTGCCACAGCATAAACGTCTTCGCCATCTTTAACTGTATAGGTCTGCAGGTTTGCATCCTCAGCGGTTGCAGGGGCTTCCTTGACTGCAGGTGTCTTTGCCTCAGCCGGTGCAGCAGCCGCTACCGGAACCTTAACCACATCACTTTCCACTCCTGGAGTCTTAACACTCTTTGCAACAGGTGGTGGTGTAGGTTTCTTAACACTTTTAGTCTTGACTGTGGCAGCCGGTTTCTTTGTAGCCCCGGGAACCTTCAGTTTCTGACCTACAATAATGCGGTCTGATTTCAAACTATTTGCAGAACGTAAAGCAGAGGTCTTGATACCATGCTTATAAGCAATGACGGAGAGCGAGTCGCCCTTCTTAACAATATAAGTTATGGTCGGTCCTTTATAGGTTGGTTTAGAAAGCTTAGGTGCAGAAATATTGGCAGCGGTTGAACGCGTGGAGCTTGATTTCTTAACACTTTTCTGAGATGCAGAACGTGACTTGCTTAAATTAACCTGTCCCGGCAACTGAATCACCTGACCGATACGCAGACGTTTTGGATTGATCCCGGGATTAACAGCCAGTACATCCTGCCAGCGCAGATAGTAACGATAAGCAACACCTGAAATTGTATCGCCCTTCATAACTGAATAAGGAGTTGTCAAAGGTTTAGCAGGAACCGCAACCGGGGCCGGCCGAGGAGCTACCAATACAGGTGCAATCGGTGCGTCAATCGTCTCGACTTCCACCGTTTCCAATTCAGGGACATCAGTAGGCCCATCCATATCGGACTTTTTGTTCATCAGACCGCAACCCTGAAAAAACAGAGATCCAGCTAGCAAATTCATACCCATCAACATACGTAATGTTTTCTTATTCATCATTTCTCCTTATTACTCTTACACTCCAGAAAAAAGCATTTTCAATCCGCAACCTCACGGACCAGTTCTTTAAAACGCTCTCCTCTTTCGCAATAACTATTAAATTGATCAAAACTTGCTGTTCCAGGCGACAATAAAACCGTCTCCCCCGCTTCTGATTCATTTACGGAGGCTTTTACCGCCTCTTCCAATGTACCTGATTCAACACATATTACCGTGTCTGACCAAGCTTGAAACATCTGCCTGCAACAATTACCTATAAGATATACTTTTTTAGTACCTCGTGTCAGTAACTCTTTTATGTTTTCAGACAAATTTTCTTTCAAAAGCCCACCGGCAATCAATCTTACCGGAGTTTCAACCATTTTGAGAGCTGCAGCCATCGCAGAAAGACTGGTAGCCTTTGAATCATTAATAAAACAAACACCCCTATTACTACAAAAAAACTGTTCCATGCGATGCTCAAGGGGGGAAAAATTTTGAAAACCCTCTTCTATCTGCGAGATGTTCAACCCGGCAAAAGACAACACGCCTACCGCAGCTGATGCCGAAACACCGAAAATCTCATTATCAAACCAGCTATCCCGCATATCAACAGCAATCTGACGCCCATTAAATTGCCCTCGGATATAACCTTTCTGCCAATGCCATTCAAACTTATCTGAAATTCCAAAGTGCTGGATATTCAGTCTGGCCAGTCGTGGATCATCACTGCTCAAATCCTCCGGCAGAAATGCCGGCATACCAGGCTGCATTGAGGCAAACATCTTGAGCTTCAGTTTTTTATAACAATCCATAGTGCCATGCCTGTTCAAATGATCAGGTTGCACATTTAAAAGAATGGCCGCCTCCGGCGACAAATCCTCTGTATGCTCCATCTGGAATGAGCTGACCTCAGTGACCGCCCACTCCAACTCCGGTTTTTCAAGTGCTAGATATGAAAGCGGGATTCCATAGTTCCCCGCAGGTGACGCCGTGATTCCAGCCATGTTTAATGTGTCAGAGCACAGCTTCACAATAGAGCTTTTGCCTTTACTTCCGGTGATGGCAATCATTTTGCCCCGCCAGCAGAGAGCTCCCAGTTCCAACTCCGATATAATTTTCAACCCTCTTACCCTACAGGCTGAAACCCAGGGATGATCCAATGCAAATACCGGACTCACAACACAGAGATCAAAATCTTCAGCGGGCAGCTCCTGCTCTCCGAGAGAGACCCGGCCACCTTCATCCGCCACCTTTGCTGTCTCAGCTCTAAGCCTATCACTGTCTCCTGAATCAACAAGAGTCACCTGACTTCCTTTAGAGAGCAGAAGCCGGGCAGCTGATATACCGCTCAAACCTCCGCCAAGAACTAAAACATTTAAAACCTCAAAACACATTCAAGACCTCCTCAAGATGGATACCCCTTGATGCTTTCAGCAAAATCAAATCATCAGGTTTAAGCAACTCTGCAAGTTTCACCCCGGCACTGCCAGCATCATTAAAACAAATTATTTTTTCTTTTGGAAATCCAGCACAAGCGGCTCCCTCCAAGGCATATCTCCTTGAAAGAGGTCCCACCAGACAGAGCAAGGAAGGGTCAACCGCAGCAGCAGCCTCTCCAATCTGTCGATGCAGGCTCTCTGAAAATTGACCCAGTTCCAGCATATCACCAAGAACCAGAATCTTTCGTCCTCTGTTCTCCAGCTCCCTGAACACATCCAGCACAGCTTTGACACTATCAGGATTGGCATTGTAGGCATCATTAATAAATCTGATGCCATTTTCTTTTTGAACTATCTGCCAGCGCATACCGGGAATCTCAATTTTATGGAGTTTCTTGATAACAGCCTCTGCCGGGACTCCGGAGCAGCATGCTGCCGCAAATGCCAACAGAACATTATAAACATTATATCTGCCCGGCAGACCGCTCTGCAGACAATATTGAGCCCCCGTATCTCTAGCGGTAATGATCATACGGCCACACATGACATCCTGAACTTCGCCAAAGAAATCCGCATCCCTGTTTAACAGAGAAACCGTTATGATCGAAGTATCGCAACAGGCCGCAACCTCTAAGAAATACTGCATTTCCATGCTGAGAACTGCACTCCCGCCACCCGTCAGATGTTTTAACATCGCACCTTTTTCACGAGCAATGGACTTTAGCGAACAAAAATTTTCTATGTGCGCAGAACCTACATTGGTAACAAGACCCACATCCGGTTGCAGCACCTTTGAAAGCAGATGTATCTCTCCCGGATGATTGGTGCCAAGTTCAAACACCCCAAACTCACAATCCGATGTCATGGAAAGAATGCTGAGAGGAAGGCCAATGTCATTATTGAAATTCCCTTTAGTACTGCAAACCACCCCCCCGGCTGAGAAGAATGCCGCAGCAATCTCTTTGGTTGTGGTCTTACCTGAGCTACCGGTAATACCAATAATTTTCGCCCGGCACTTCTCTCTCCAGGCCGCAGCAGCATCCAGCAGCGCCTGACGGGTATCATTAACACAGATCAGCGGCCAGTTACGGAATTCTTCAGGTGCATTCCAGCTTTCATCAACAAGAGCGACGGCTGCCGCGGCTGAAAACGCCTTCTCTATAAAATCATGGCCGTCAAAACGATCACCACGCAAAGCCACGTAAAGCATACCTGACTTAAGATTACGTGTATCCTGTGTTACTCCGCAAAAACTCTCAGGAAGATTAACTCCCCGTCCTTTAACCCAGCCTGCAAACTGGGCTGAATTGAATGTTACGCAATTTCTGTTGGCTTTATTCTGCATTGTTAATCTGTGTTTGAAAAGGAAAACGTTTTCTTCCAGCCTACAGTAGCGCCGCCTCTTCCTGTAAAACTTTACGATCATCAAAAGGAACAGAGCGACCGGCAGCTTCCTGAAAACATTCATGTCCTTTGCCTGCCACCACGATAACATCTGCCGGAGCCGCCATCTTCAATGCATTTCGAATCGCCTCGCGCCGATCAACAAAAACAGCCACATGTTCCTTATTCGTAATGCCGGAAAGAATCTGCTCAATAATCACATCCGGGGATTCAGTACGCGGATTATCCGACGTAACCACAATCTCATCCGCCAGTTCCTCACAGACTTTTCCCATCAAAGGCCTCTTGGATGTATCCCGGTCACCTCCGCATCCAAACACCACAATCAGGCGCCCTTTTGTAATTTCCCGCAACGTTGGCAGAACATTCTTAAGCGCATCATCCGTATGAGCATAATCCACAAAAGCCGTAACCGGGGCATTAGGCAAAGGAACACGTTCCAACCTACCCCACTTTGGGGTAACCGATTCCATCACGCTCTTAATATCGTTCCATGAAACCCCTGATGCGTGTGCCATTGCAGCAGCACAAAGCATGTTTTCAACATTATAACGCCCAGCCAGCGCAGTCCTTACCTTCAGAGCGTTGCATTCACATCCATCAATTACAAATTCACTTCCAGCAGCAGATCCATGTAGCTCCGTTACTCTGAGCTGCGCATCTTCAGAGAACCCCGTGGTTATACATTTTAAGGACAGCTGACTGACACATTCAGCCATTTTCAAGCCATACTCACTGTCAATACAACAGACCGCCGGCGCACTGGGATTCAACACCGCTATCTGACGAAACATCAGCAACTTTGCGGCAAAGTACTCATCCATTGTTTTATGATAATCAAGATGATCCCGCGATAAATTGGTGAATATCCCGCCAGCGAAAGGTATACCCGCCACACGTTTCTGCACCAAGGCATGAGATGAGCTCTCCATTACAACTGAATCACAGCCGCTTCTCTGCATATCAGAGAGCAAACGTTGCAATTCACTGGAGGGAGGTGTTGTCCGAACTGATGGAATCTCACGCCCTTCATACTCAATACTGACCGTTGTAAACAGACCTGTTTTTCGCCCGGCAGCCTTAAACATCTCTCCCAACAACCAGACCGTAGTGGTCTTTCCATTAGTTCCGGTTACAGAGAAAACATCCATTTTCCTAGCTGGCCATGAATAAACCGCACCTGCCAGCAAAGCGAGTGCCATACGGGCATCACTGACTTTAATATATTTTGATTTGTAAAACCCGGAGGCGTTCTCACTGACTATACCGGCAGCTCCTCTTTTCAAAGCCGATTCAATATACCTGGCACCATCCTCTTTAACCCCTGTAATAGCGACAAACAGGTCACCAGCCTTTACCAGACGTGAATCACAGGCAACTCCATTGAACTCGAAATCTCCAGAGCTCTCAATAATTAAAGGCTTTAACTCTTCTATCTCTTTTACTTTCATATCATTTTCAATCCCAAATGATGAAAAGTACTAATCATCATCTTCTATTGCATCCGGGGTTACCTCCAGATATTTTGCGGTAGCTGTTGCTATTTCTGCAAAGGCCGGTCCTGCCACATAACCGCCGGTATGCTGCGGTTTGGGAGTATCAATGGTCACCAACACGACAAAGACCGGTTTAACAGCAGGAATAAATCCAATAAAAGAGGCATAATAATCTGTTTCAGAGTAATGGCCGTCAATCGGTTTCTGAGCAGTACCGGTTTTTCCACCCACAGTATAACCGGCAACGGCAGCTCTCCAGCCTGTTCCACCTTTACGGGTTATATCAATCATCATTCCGCGAACGCTTTGCGCGATCTCTTTTCTTACAGGACGCCCGATAACCTCCGGCTTATTCTGGATAATGACATCCCCATTGGGAGAAACGATCTTGCTCACAACATAGGGTTTCATCAAAACTCCATCGTTAGCCAGACATGCATAAGCGTTCACCATCTGTAATCCGGTAACTGCCACACCCTGTCCCATTGGAATACGTGTCGGCTTAAGTTTATCCCATTTTTCCGGCTGGTACAAAATTCCAAACTGTTCACCGCCAAGATCTATCCCGAGTTTGCTTCCGAAATTAAAAGCACGCAAATACCGGTAGAGGTAATCGTTACCCATCATCAGCCCCACCTTACCGCAAAAAATGTTACTGGACTTCACCAAAGCTTTTTTTGTATTAATTATCCCCTTAACATGATCCCGCAATATCCGATGACAATAATACCAATTGCCACTACCGACATCAATAGTAGTATGTTCTGTAATAATACCTTGATTCAGAGCCGATGCAATCACAATTGGTTTCATGACTGAACCCGGTTCATAATTAACTGTGATTGACTTATTATTCCATAAATTTGAATTAACATTATTATAGTACTCAGGCTCAAAATCGGGGAAAGAGGCCATAGCCAGAATCTCGCCGGTTTTCACCCTCTCCACAATCGCCCAGCCACCCAAGGCACGAAACTTTTCAATGGCCTTCTTCAAGGCCTTCTCCGC
>JAQIBS010000106.1 GCA_027858965.1 Kiritimatiellia bacterium | reverse complement strand
CTCTCCGCAATTTTAAAGAAGACCAGCGAAAGCTGGTCTTTTTTTGTGGCGAGAGATGAGGGTTTTGAACCCGAGCAGAGGGTTTAATCACCGAGCGAAGCGAAGGTAAGGGGAGTCACGAAGTGGCTTCTCCCGAAGGGACGTGCACGGAGTGTGCGCCAAATCCCTCCCTCTCCGCCATTCGACGCGTGAGATAATGATGGCATCATTATCTCACTTGCTCATGGCAGGCCATTGTGGCCACGCGGATCATTATTTGAACGTCGAATGCCCTGAGCTTGTCGAAGGGCTTTGAAGTTTGAAGTAAGAAGAAAGAGGTGTGAACTTAATTATAGGTTCGCACTTTTTTCGTTTTAAGGAGGGGGTTTGAACCCGAGCAGAGTAGAAGAAGTTCATTAGTTGATTAGTTCGTTAGTTAATTAGTGAGCTGTGTATCACTATTAAGCCTCTTTTAAAAAGCCGCTGGCAAATTTATGCAGAACGCTACCAATCAAAGTTTGATAAGGCATTCCTTCTCTGGCTGCTTTTCTTTGCAGAGCTGAGAGGTCATTCTCTGAAATTCTTATATTGATTTTACGATTTTTTTTCATCGTATTACGAGCGATAGTTTGAAAATCAGTTTTTGGCTCAACTAGCTTAAGTTCGCCGTTTTCAAAAGCTTCAAGTATTTCACTTTCGTATTCATCAAGAATAATAGCTTTTTTGCTTTTAGTCATTTTTATCTCCAAAATATTTCTTTGTTGCTTTTCTGCTGGGAATGATTGTTTTGAGAAAAAATTCATCTTTATCAACAACGTAAGGAACCATGTATGCGTATCCGTCCAGTTCTACAATTAGAATCCTTTGGTTTGGATATTTTTTCTTGTTTGGGTGCTCCGTGTCAAAAACTTTTACACCTGATTCAATTCTTTCCATAATTTCTTCAAAGGTAATGCCCCGCTGTTTAGCGAGTTGTTCGTTTTTCTCTACATTCCATTTGAATTTCCTCATGTTTGTAATGTAGGACATTGTGGAGTCATTGTCAACCGTTTTGACGAGACCCTTCAGGCCTCATTCTGTGGCTACAACTATACCCCGAAACCCAGGGCGTTGCCCTAGGCTAAGGTGAACCTGCCCCGTTGGGGCTGGATACGAGGTGTCCGTATACCCGGTATGTTATATATGCCCTTTGGTTAGTTCTGCCCGGTAGCACTGCGGCATGTGTTGGGTAAGATCACAGAAATAGGTAAATGTTAATCAATTGTAGAATTTTGAACTACGCCCCCTATGCGTACAGAGGCTAAGCGTCAAAAGTACAGATAGATAGGTGTATTGGTACATTAAAGGATTGAAGTGGTGATGTTAAAGGTGTAATATCTGAATCAAATGAGTATTACATTAGAGATTGAAAAAATGACCCGGGATGAGAAACTTCAGGCAATGGAGGCTCTTTGGAATGATATTTCTGGAAATGGCTCTGACGTTGTTTCTCCTGCATGGCATGAAGCAGCCTTAAAGGAGACTGAAGCACGATATTTAGCGGGACAGGAAGGTGTTTCTAATTGGGATGATGCAAAAAAAGAGCTTAGGAAACGGTTTCAATGAAGCTAAGGATTCTTGACTCTGCAAAGGAAGACCTTTACAACGGGCGCTTGTTTTATGAGCAGCAGGGGGAAGGCATTGGGGAATATTTTTTTAACTCTCTGTTCTCAGATATAGACTCATTGCATATATATGCTGGCGTTCACATTAAGGTGTTCGGCTTTTATAGATTGCTTTCCAAACGTTTTCCTTTTGCTGTTTACTATAAGATTGAGCAAAAAGTTATTTTTGTATATAGGGTTATTGACCTTAGGCGTGATCCTGTCTTTATTGGTAAGGTGCTAGGAGCTTATGGTGCTAGCAAAAACGATTGACTTTCGGGTACGACCACAGTGACTATCGTTTAAAATGAACACATGAATCAATATGCAAATATTGCATAGACTTTTAGTTTTATGAACTACCGAGTTATCCTCGGTTATTGACCTTTTCAACCCTTTTAATGCACGGAGCCGGAAGCGATACATTTCACTTTCTACAACTCACTGAGGGCGTAGCCCGACTCCCACTCCCGCAGAAAAGTTGATGTGCCCTCTGCGGAGCAGGTCGAGGCACTCAGAGTTTTCTGCACTCGCCTGCCATGAGCTTGTCGAATAGCGCTTTGGGGTCAATCCTAAAAATAGAAAATAGTGATTGTCGGGTATTTTTCTTTTCTGAGACGCTCTCTTTATGGCTAGAAAATTAAGAGTTGAATTTCCGGGTGCAATCTATCATATCACGAATCGCGGGAATGGTCGGATGAATATCTTTGAGGATGACCGTGACCGCGAAAGGTTGCTGCTTCGCCTCTCAGAGAGTGCGAAAACATATAATGTCAGAGTTTATATGTTCTGCCTGATGACCAATCATATTTTATGTGGAGCTCCACATAAATAATGGTTCTCCATCAGAACATAAGCATGCAGAATGATGCTGTAACGCTCGACCATCCCGGCAAGCAGTTCCACAAAATGTTCACGGTCACGCTCATCGTTAAATATTATCCGGCGGCCTAATCCACGGGTCATTATGTGATACCAGCCTCCGGGCACATGATGTCTTAAATCCCTTGGCATGTTTTAAATATAGCAAAATTTAAACGACAACAAAAACATAAATGTCGATTTTCCATCTACGACCCCTATGCCCGTTCGAGTTTCCATGAAAGATCGGAATGTCCCCTGTACCAAAGAACTCCATTCTTAGAACTATTTGTTTTTAAGTGTTTAATAAGATCCGAAACACATTTTATCTTCTTATCTGCCATCATTAGCCCTTTGCTATTTTTGTAAGACTTATGTATTGTCAACAGACAAACATAATACCACCTGAATGATATCTTTCAGAAAAAGACCTAAAACAGTACATATGGTAATAAATTCCTTAAATAAGACCAAGAAAATAATGAATGAAATCTCTTTAAGAATTCTTCTGTATTATAGCTTAAAGAGATAATTTCATATAGAAAGCATTAAATAATTATAGATTCATTTTAATGTGGTCTTCCGGTTTAACCGATTGAGTATATTTCTTGTTGGAGCCGTATCCGTTATAAGTGCGCCCTCAATTTGTTATGTATTATTGGCCGCTCAAAGATGTTTGCTGACTGTTGTTCTGTTATCTAAATCGATGAATTAGAATCGCAGAAGACGTAGAACTCTCCCACGGTGAATGATTCATGGGGAACACTTTTCTTGGTACCTGTCTTCCTGTATCCGTTGGTTTCCATGAGAGAACATATGGCTGCACCGATGAATTGCTTTGTAAATGGATCAAGCGTTATTGACTTTTCTCTTTCAGCTAACTCTTTACACGCATCAGCAACAGCTATTACCGATGGTAATTTAAAGCGTGCAGCGTGTTGGGCGAGTAATGCATTCTCGGGTTGCATTATTAGGTCAAATAGAATTCTGCCATGTCCTTGCACTATTTTAGTGTAGCGGGGATACTTCTTAAGGAAGTCACAATCAGAGGGTATTTTGATGGTGGTGGTATGATTTGTAGTTTTCATTTATAATCTCCTTTGTTCAATTGATTGTATTGATGTGATTTTTATAGCGATTGTCAACATGGTATTACAAAACATTTATAATGTCAAGGTTGGAAATATATGGGTTGCATATGTTTGCTACTTTATAAGAGGTCTCCATAGACCTGCCGGCTTGAAGACATGAAGGGTTGTTGATGGGGGGGCATTGGGTTTTGTGCAGAACTGCTATTATTTTTTTTACTCTTGTCTTGTATAATTGAATAGGTTAAAATTTTTTAATTGTATAGTTAATAGGGAGAGTGTTTACTTCCTTATTGCTAAAAGTTGATATGTTAATTAATAAGAAAGGAAAGCTCATGACAAAAACGTGCATAAAATTATCATTATTATCACTTATTATTTCAATTTTAGTAATAGGGTGTGCTACAGGACCACGATATAGGCCTGCGCCAAGAAATGCGACTAATGCAATGCAGTGTCCTTCCTGTGGCGGATCGGGAACTACATGTAAGTGCCCACGTTGTGGTGGAAGTGGAAAAACATCGGTGACCAGAAAAGTTGGATATTCAGGTCCACACATGTCTACCGTTGCTACATCAGATTGGGATAGGAAAAACAGGGAAAGGGCTGCAAAAAATACTTATGAAACGACATACTACACATGTTCTAGTTGCGGCGGAACTGGAACTGGTGAGCGAATTGGATGCTCAACTTGTTATGGATCCGGAAAAGTATATTAGTGAAACATTGTATGTTACAATAACATAATGGGGAGGAGTTGACCTTCACCATCTATATATTTAGATGGTATCTCAACTTCCCCCACAAAAACTAGACAGGGATCTTGGATTAATTATACTTGAACCGGAAGACTGTGAAGTTTGGAGATAAGGGTGTTTCATATTTCCATAGCTGAATATTTGCTACTTTATAATAGGTCTCCATATTGCATTGATAGCATCGGTTCTGGTTCTTTTTATCTCATCCTGCGGTGTTCCGCGTTATTACTGGATTTACATCCTGGCACCGCTGCTTTTTATCTATACCTTTGCAACCGGTCTGCGCCCCAGTGCAGTCCGTGCCTGCCTGATGGCGCTGTTTTATTTCTCAGCACCTGTTATCGGCCGTCGGTTTAACGCATTGTCAGCTCTGGCGGCCACGGCGCTTGTGGTTCATCTCGCAGTGCCGGCCTACATTTCTGACCTTGGGTGCATCCTCTCTTTCAGTGTTATGCTGGGGCTGATTGTTTTGTTCAAGCCCGTCTGTGAAATATTTAAAAAGGCATTCAGGGTTGAAGATCTCGAACTTCAATCCCGTCTTTACTCAGTTTCAGAGGATTATAAAAAAGCAGCATATCTCAGTCGCTGTGCTGGAATATTAACCTTTATCGCAGAGTTAATGGCGGTAACGACATCAGCCTGGCTGGCGTCAATGCCTTTGAGTGCCTATTTTTTTGAGAGGATTACCCCGGGGGGATTGCTTGCAAATATGATTATCACCCCATGTGCCCTGATGCTGGTCACCGCTGGCGTTCTGGGTTTTGCTGCAAGTTTTTTCTCTGCGTGGCTGGCCGCCTGTTTTAATAATGCGGCAGCTGTATTTACCACGATCATGATTAAGACCGCTTCGCTGATATCAGGGTGTCCGTTCACTCACTTTGAAGTTCATAACTGGCCGCTCTGGGGTGTGTGGATCTGGTTTGCCGCTCTGATGATATTAGCCTGGGTGTTGCGCCGCTATCTCAGTAGCCACGATGATGGTCTGGGTTGGATGGGGGAAGGTTGAAAAGAAGTTCTAAAGTGCTAAACCAGCGGAGCCGGAACCAAACTGAGCCTATGTGATATGCGAAATCTTTTCTCTCTTATTGAACAGTTGTGTGATATGCACCGCTGGTTTAGTCAACAACGCTTCGCGTTGCATAGAAGAAGAGTTTGATCACTACCACCGGATAGAGGCTGGCACGAAGCGGCTATTGCCTTGGATATTGGGAATTCCGTGTTGGATATTGGATA
>JAQIBS010000105.1 GCA_027858965.1 Kiritimatiellia bacterium | reverse complement strand
TTTGCGTCCTGCCACGTTAAGAGCGGCAACTCGATGGCCGTATCGCTCAGGAAATCATGCGCTCCAACAACAAACACTCCAAAAATCAACAATGCACAGTTCAAAATTAGAATTGCTGATTGGATATTGCCTTAGGTTGCGGGTGTCCCCGCCATGTGATATAATTAAGAATTATTATTGAAATTGGATAAAGAGGAATGAATTATGGCTGACTGGAAAAATCAACTGAGTGGAATAATCAGCAATAAATCACGGGCATCCCGCGCTCAACAAGAAAATGCCGTTTTTGAAGCCTTTCTGGATGCGGTGGCTATTCCAGCTCTTAACATAATCGCCGATGAATTAACCCAGAAATACGGCCGCGAAACCCATGTGCGACGTGCTCCCGCATCAGCCACCCTCAATGTCCGCTTCGAAGACAACGATGAAATTATCTTTCAAGTCATGAAGCACTTTGTTCAGTCAGGAATCCTGCCCCGGGCCGAGGTACGCCTGAGCCGCGGCCAGAAACTGATCAAACATACAGGACTGTTTAAAGAAGATCCCCCGAAATATCCGGTCTCAGATATCTCACAAGATGATGTTATTCAATGTTTCCTCAAATATTATAGCCTCACAATGGATAAAAATCTGAAATCATCCGGGGATTAATCATTGCTTCGTAGAATATTTTACCACAGAGGCACAGAGAAATGACTTTACTCCGCTATTTGACGCATGACCCAATGACTCAGGTAAGCCTTTTTACGTTCTACATTTCACAAATCAGATCGCCTCTGTGGTAAAAAATGACAAATGACAAAAGAATCGATAGATCAGCTGAAAGAACTGACGGCCGCGCACAGCACTCCCGGTGATGAGGGTGCGGTTTCCGAAATACTGAAAAGATGTTGGCAAAACGCTGGCTGGCGTGTATCAAATCTCGGAAATTATGCGGTTGTCGCCGAAAAACCTCTGAAAACCTCTAAAAAACGGCCAAAACTCCTGATCTGCGCCCATATGGACTCACCCGGCTTTATTGTGGACCGACCAGAGTGGACTCGCCCGGAAGACTCCGAAAACGCACAGGTTCATATTGTTCCCCTAGGCTCCCCCTCCTTTGAATCTGATGGGGTTGAGGCACGCCTCAAATGTCGCAACGGCATCTTTGCCGGTAAAATCCGCAAAACAGAGCAGAAAAATGAAGATCCGGAGTACATCTTTGAGATAACTGCCGATGAGTCGGCAAAGGCCGATTTATGCATCGGTGACCGCATCTGTTTTGCCCCGCTAATCGCTTGTGAAGAGAATTTTATCAAAGCTCCCTTCCTCGACAATCGCCTCGGCTGCTGGATGTTAACCCGCCTGGCAAAGATTGAACCGAGCTGGAATAAACGCTACGATATCATTCTCGGTGCAACCGGATCAGAAGAGATGACCGGATTCGGAGCGCATGTCCTGGCAGCCCGCACAGAGGCCGATCTGGTTATTGTACTGGATGCCACCTATGAAGCAGAGGAACAGGGTGTGACGCTAGGCAACGGAGCGGTTATCACATTAAGCGATAACTCTGTTCTACTCAGCACGGAAACCCGTGACCATATCATGCAGATCATGAACAACGCCGGTGTACCCATACAATTTGAGGTATATAACTACTGCGGAACAGACGCCCGGGCCTTTCCCATGCAGGGCAGAAGCACCCCGATCCTGGCCCTCCTGATCCCCACCCGTGGCAACCATTCACCACAGGAAATCGTTCATACAGATGATTTAATCCACTGGGAAAACGCCATAAAAGTGTTGGAGAAGAATTTTTAGAATTATCCACAAAAGAACACAGAGAACACAAAGAAATTCCTTTGGCAGGGTTTTGCTTTAATATTTTCCTTTGTGATCCTTGTGCTCTTTCGTGGACAAAAAAAAGCAAAGTAATAATGGAAATATGTATATTAGCAAGCGGCAGCAAAGGCAACTGCATCTATCTCTCAGGAGGAGGAACATCTCTGCTGATCGATGCCGGACTCTCGGCCAAAGAGACCCTACGGCGGATGGATGTGGCCGGAATTGACAAAGAAACTGTCAAATCCATTCTGCTGACCCACGATCACGGAGATCACTGCAAAGGCATCCGTATTTTAAGCACAAAACTTGACGCTGAGCTCTATGCCAACGCGGGTACCGCAACATCCCTTGAAAGTCAGGACCCTAAACTTCAGAGAGGGTTCACGTTATTTGACGACTGCGGCTCTTTTGAGATCAATGATCTACGAATTGAACCTTTTCAAGTGCCGCACGATGCCAGCGACACAGTCGGCTTTATCCTGAACGACGGTATTTGCAAGGTTTGTATTGTCACTGACATCGGGCAACCCACCACTCTTGTTAAAGCCAAGATGCAGGATTGCAATATGATTGTTGTTGAAAGCAACCATGACTATGACATGCTCATGGAATCACAACGGCCATGGTCCTTAAAACAGAGAATTGCCGGTCGCAGCGGCCATCTCTCCAACGAAGATGCCGCCGAGCTGGTCACCGAAACGATCTCCAGCAAACTTAAACACATATTTCTAGCGCATCTCAGCGAGGATTGCAACACACCCCATTTGGCCAGCAGCACCATGCGCATGGCACTGAAAACCATTAGATTCTCGGATATTCCGGTTGAGGTGGCCAGTCAACACAAAGTCAGCAATCTTATACGATTTTAATTTGCGGAGTAATCTGAAAAACTGATATATTATCTGTTGGCTTGTTCAGCCAGCCAGTTTTTTTTATGGGATAACAGGATTTACAGGATAACTAATCAAACGGAAGAAACAACAATGAATATTAAAAGTTTACTGATTTTCACTGCAGCTGCCACCATAGCCGCCGCAACCTTTACGCACTGCGGCTGTTGTTGCACCAAGAGTGCTTCCAAATGCGATGACGGCTTTGTTCAGTTGTTCGACGGCAAGACTTTTGCTAACTGGAGAAGCCGCAACAACCCAAAGCCCCCCGCAAAGGGCTGGGAGATTAAAGATGGCATACTTACCGTTCTGCCTAAAAACGCCGGCGGCGGCGGTGGCGATATCATCACAGAAAAAATATTCTCCGACTATATTCTGAAACTTGATTTCCGCCTGACAGCAAAAGCCAACAGCGGACTTAAATATTTATTTAATCCAAAACAGTTCGGTGGCACCACTCTGGAATACCAGATTCTTGATCCCGGACACCCTGATGCTAAACATGGACGCGACGGCAACCGTACCGTGGCCTCTCTCTACGATATGCTTCCGGCAAATCCCGAAAAGCTTCTCAAACCCGTAGATGAATGGAACGAAGCCATGCTGGTTGTCAAAGGCATGCATGTTGAACATTGGCTGAATGGCCAGAAAGTTCTCGAATTCGATCGCGACTCCGATGAGTTCAAGGCCGCTTTCGAAAAGAGCAAGTACAAGAAGCATACGGGATGGGGCTCCCAGACCAAGGGTCATATCCTGCTACAGGATCATAACGACAAGGTCTCCTATCGCAATATCAGAATCAAAGAACTGTAATTCCGTTTCACGGAATTACTATAAAACACTGCGTGTTTAAGAAGTATTTTGTTACCAGAAATCATCCACCGTATAACGGAGGATATACTTTTATTCAATCAGTATGTACGTCCCGCTCAGCGGGATGGGCAGAAATTTTAACAACGGAATTGCGGGCAGAGCCCGTGATAGACAACCAAGAAAGAATAAATCATGAAATCATATAAACTTATTATAGCGGCCGCTCTCATTTCTCTGTCGGCTTCAGCACAGATCAAATCTTCTGATTTTCCCGCAGAGCTC
This sequence comes from Kiritimatiellia bacterium, assembly GCA_027858965.1. Lineage (GTDB taxonomy): Bacteria > Verrucomicrobiota > Kiritimatiellia > RFP12 > UBA1067 > M55B167. The sequence continues at coordinate 13,136 of JAQIBS010000105.1, read as the reverse complement.
AAGATTCTTGCTCATCTTGATATGAAATCTCTCTACAGCTCAAAAACCGGAGATCTGATAAAAGAGACAATGGATGAAAAATCCAATCGAAAGATGGACTCTTTTAAAGCACTCAGCGGCATTGATGTAATGAAAGACCTTGATTCAATCTATTTTGCAGGAATTGGCGAAGGTGAAGGTTCTGGTGTAATCTATGCCAGTGGACGCTTTGACACCAAGAAACTGACATCCATCCTCGGTGGTAACAATGGCTTTAAGAGTGAAGCTTGTGGGTCACATCAAATTATCACATGGGTTGACGATGAAGAGACTCACCACGGATGTTTCGTAAACCCATCACTGGCTATTGCATCTGATAACGTTGACTCCCTTAAAAAAGCCCTGGCTGCTATTGACGGAACCGGTGCAAAACTCTCAGAAGAAAGTCCATTTGCATCTATCGTCAAAAACCAACCAAACCGCTTTGCCTCTGTTGCGGCTTTCAAAGTGTCCGGAATGGCCGAGACCATCCCTCAGCTCTCAATGCTCAAACAGGCAGAGGCGATGGTTCTCAGCATCAATCAGACATCCTCTGAGAACGCTGACCTTCTGATCAAAGCCAGCCTGAAAACAGCCAATGCCGAAGCTGCCCAGCAGATGGGTGCCATGGTCATGGGATTGCAGGCCATGATGATGATGCAAGCCGCTCAAAACCCGGAGATTGCCGCTTTGGCCCAGAACTTTAAATCTGAGATTAAAGATACTAACATCTCGATGAGCCTCAAAATTACAGAGGCACAGTTGAGAAAGCAGATCGCTGAAGGCATGAAGAAAGCCAATGCTCCCAAGCCTATGGACGGAGCTGCTCCGACATCTTCCGTGCAGTAAGAGTAATTTGGCGCACCAAATTACTTAATTCCGCTACGCGGAAATGCTTTGTTGAAGGGCCGATTTATTAGCGGACTTTGCCTGATAAATGCTACATTAAAAAAGACCGGTGGGATCTTCCTGCCGGTCTTTTTTGTTGGCTTGCATGATGGTTGCGGAGCAATGTAGGGTTGGCTCTATGAGCCAAGAGAATTTGCTTCTGAGAAGCAACTCTACAGCCTCCGGCCGGTACAGCAGATCAATGGATTTCTGCTTTTACTCGGTGGGTGTGCTAACACGGTAAAAGAGGGTCTCGTTCGGGGCACCCACTGATGTGGTTGTCTGTTCAGCATCGCCATTCACCTGCCCCTGCTGCGCCCAGCCGATCACCGCCGGCGTGCCATTTGTTTCAATCAGATAACTCTGATCCACAATAGAGATAAAGGTCAGCTGGAAATTTCCGGGAACCGTTCCATCCGGTACAAAGCCGATGATATCCGGGTCAGGAACTACCACAGGTGCTCCACCGATCACTATCTCATCATCGCCAACAGTGGTTTCGGTAACAACTCCGGAGATAACAAACTGCACAGATCCTGTCACCTGATAAACACCCACGCCTCCAGCAACTTCATAACTAAGTAGTGTCTGCTGGGCCCCGCCAGTTGTGTGAGTTATCTCACCGGAAGATGATTCCCATGTACCATGTGACAAATTTAAGACCGTCAAACCAACAGGAACTTTCTCTGTAAACATCCAGAAACCAGTTCCATCCGGCGGATTAATTGTAATCAGAACATTCGTTCCTGTGATACTGCGGACACTGGAATAGATGATCTCTGTGAATGTTGCGGCCAGCGAATTTGTCTCCAGATTCATAACTGTGGTGGAATCGGGTGTTGAGGGTGCTGCCCAGCCGAAAACATCATCCCTATAAACAATCGCGTAATCACCGGTTATAACATTGATCACATCACCGCTGTCATGCCAGGTGGAGCCGGAATCGATACTCCAGGCAACCCCGTTACTCACGGCGCCTGCTGGTGAGAGATCAATCGTTATCCAACCCATGGGAATGGGAGTCACAGTCAGTACGGCAGTTTCGCTGAAGACAGAGCCGGCAATATTGCTGACAGCACAGCTGATTTCGTCGCCATCCTGCGCAAGCGTTACTGCGGAAAGCGTAAACGATGTATTAGTGGCATCCGCAACAGGCACGTTATTAACAGACCACTGATAGCTGAGAGGTTCGGCACTTTCAGCTTCAATGCTGAAGAGGGCTTCCTGCTCCTCTTCAACTGATATCGACTGTGGCTGGGTGATAATAACAGGTAAGTCAGGAATATAACCCGAGCTGACATATTTCACAAGGAACCCCAGTGAGGTCAAACCAAAGTTCCAGTCATGATCCCATGAACCCCTGAAGCTGCCGCTGACCCAGTCGTCTTCAGAGAGGGTCGTGCCACCGGCATACAAAATTCCACCCTCAGCAGCCAGGGTATATAGCTCCTCTGAATCGCTACCGCCAACGTAATGGCCCCACAGGCTGTCGCCATTACTACCAAAGGCTGCGACAAACCCATCGTTCCCGCCAGCCGGGACGTTATCTGCATCCGGCAGCCAGCCCCCGACTGGAGTGGACCCGCCCACCACCAGCTGTGAATCATCCAGCTGTTGAATAGAGGTCACGGTATCATTCTGGTTTGATCCGTAAAACTGACTCCAGTTGACTGTCAAGGTCGAACCGCTGTCAGTGATGGAAGTAACAAAACCATCACTGCTGCCTCCGCCATATGAGTTCAACTGCGTGTTAGAGGACATAAAACCGCTTGAGCCCGTTGTTCCAACGGCAAAAAGGTTGCCGGATATATTGTCAAAAGCAACTCCAGCAATGGTGTCATCCTCGCTGCCACCCAGAAAAGTTGACCAGACATGATCACCGGCAGTGCTAAGCTTGACCAGAAAACCGGCTTTATGAGATGCCGAGGGATTAACATCATTGGTCTCCGTAACCCAGTCCGGAGAGTATGTTTCACCTCCTACATAGAGATATCCATTAGTCCCTATGGTACAGGTCAGAGCTGAATCAAAATTGGCACCACCCAGATAATGCACCCATATCAGCGACCCTGTCGGAGAAACTTTGACCACGCATGCATCCAGATCACCCTGTAGGGAATTGCCATAGGTAGTTCCATCCACCTGATAACCGCTAACAGAGAAAGTCAACCCATCTATACTGGTATAACCAACGGCATAGATATTACCGTTGGTGTCGACTGTCACAGCATTAAATGCATTCGTTGCATCAATCGCCCCGATCACAAGGGGAGAGTTCCAGTTAAAAGAGCCGCTACTTTTTGAAAATGAGTACAGATATGCATCAGTTCCGTCATCATAAGTTGCCGTCCTTTCCAGACAGGCAGCGGCAAAGACAGATTGATCGTACTCGGCAACGCCCCGCACCTCATCATTTTCTGTACTACCGACCACACTGTACCATTGCATCACGCCGGAAGCGTCAATCTTAGCAATAAAGCCTTCCTCTCCCGCAGAAGAAGATGATTCAACGGGAGAAAAGAAACCACCATCCGGCGCTATTACACCACCATAAGAGTATCCGCCGATATAGACACTGCCGCTACTGCCCATCGCTGAAGCCTTAACACCATGAAAATCATTATTCCCCCCCACATAGGTCGACCAATCCTCATTCACGGAGAATGAGGCAAGCAGGTTCACTGCTGTAAGCGTGAACACGGAAATAGCACATAAATATTTATTATAACACATGTAATTAATATAGCAGTTTTCAGACCATGTTGACAACATAGACCTTTGTTCTCTTGTGGTTCCTTTTTATCTTTTACAGGGCACTCATAATAGCGTATGATAACTCATATTGATTAGAAATATTTAGACATCGAGTGACCTTACACATGACATCCGATTTAATTGGAAAAAGCTCAGCCGGTTATACGATCCAGAACCACAATGATGGTGTTGTGGAGCTGTGCATCTCCGGGTCATGGAAAGCTGGAGCCAATAATCCAGAACCACAACGGGTTTTCGATGAGCTTACAGCAGATGTTAAACCTTCTGAAATACGTATCACCGCCGATAATCCTGCAGCTCTTGACATGTCGCTGCCAACCTTTGTTTTTGCTCTGAATACCCTCTGCCTGAAAAATAACATATCCCTGGTTTATGATGATCTGCCTGATGCAACGGTACGGCTTCTGAACCTTGCGACAGCTGTTCCCGAACGGGAAGGTGCACGGCTAAGCGCAAAAAAAGACTCTTTCCTGATAATAGTCGGCAAAAGCGCCATCGAGACCGGCAAAAGCTGGCATAAGTCCTTTGATTTTATCGGTGAGTGCACCCTCTCATTCGGGAGATTTCTCTCCGGCAGAGCGCAGTTCCGCTGGTCCGATGTGGCCCTGGTGATTCAGGACTGCGGCCCCCGCGCCCTGCCCATTGTTACACTGATCGGTTTTTTAATGGGACTGATCCTCGCTTTTGTCGGTGCCATACAGCTAAAGATGTTCGGTGCCGAGATCTATGTAGCCAACCTGGTTGGTGTTGGAATCGTAAGAGCTCTAGGTTCCATCATGACCGGAATTGTTATGGCGGGTCGTACCGGCGCCTCCTTTGCCGCAGAGCTGGGAACCATGCAGGTAAACGAAGAAACCGACGCGCTCAAGACCCTCGGCATATCCCCCTATGACTTTTTGGTGCTGCCACGCATGCTGGGATTGACCCTGATGATGCCTCTACTCTGTCTCTATGCCGACCTGATGGGACTGCTCGGAGGACTGGTAGTAGGTGTAGGCGTACTGAACCTCTCCCCTAAAATTTATATTAACCAAACCTTAGGGTCCTTAAACCTGACACAGGTTTGGATAGGTCTTTTTATGAGCTTTACCTTCGGCATCCTGGTCTCAATGGCCGGTTGCAAACAAGGCATTAACTGCGGACGCAGCTCATCATCGGTAGGAACTGCAACAAATGCCGCAGTTGTAAATTCCATTATAAACATTGTGGTAGCCACAGCAATAATAACAGTTGCATGTAGTATTCTGGGAATATAGGGAGAGGAAAAGAAGTTCTAAAGTTCTAGAGTTCTAGAGTGCGTTGCTACGCTTTTGGCTCAGAGAGCCAACTCTACATAGCTCCGCACTAAACGCCGAAGGCTGTAGGGTTGCTTCTCAGAAGCAAAAGAACGCAAAGAGTTTTGATGGCAAAATAAATCAATTTTTAAACGCATCAAGACCCCTTTTCTTTGTGATCCTTGTGATCTTTTGTGGATAACCATAAGTATTAAAATACAGTACCATGAGCAAAGCAAATACAAACATACCGGCGATACGCGTACAGGATCTCACCATGGCCTATGGTGATTTCGTGATCCTGCATGATTTAAACTTTGAAATCGGAACCGGTGATATCTTTATTATCATGGGCGGCAGCGGCTGTGGGAAAAGCACGCTGCTCAAACACCTGGTGGGACTTAACGCCCCCGCAAAAGGAGAGATCTTCTATGGCGACATCAGCTTCTGGGGTGGCAGTGCCAAGTCCCGCGACAGAATACTGCGCAGCACCGGCGTGCTTTTCCAGAGTGGTGCCCTGTGGAGCTCCATGACACTCTCCGAAAACATCTGCCTCGCACTTGATGAATACACCGATTACACCGAGAAGGATAAATGCGATATTGCTGCAATAAAGCTGGCACTAGTGGGACTGGCGGGCTTTGAGGGTTTCTACCCCTCCGAAATAAGCGGCGGCATGCAGAAACGGGCCGGTCTCGCCAGAGCCATGGCACTGGATCCAGCGATACTTTTCTGCGACGAACCCTCCGCCGGGCTCGACCCGCTCAGCGCCCGTCGCCTGGATGATCTTATTCTTGAGCTTAGCGACAGCCTGGGAACCACCTTTGTTATTGTCAGCCACGAACTGGCAAGTATTTTTACGATCGGCTCCAACTCTGTATTTCTGGACCCGGTAACCAAGACCGCCATCGCATACGGAAAGCCAACAACCTTGAGGGATAGCTCCGAAGACCACCGAGTCCGGGAATTCCTGACCAGAGGAGAAAAATCATGAGCAGAAAAGCCAATCCGGCGATGGTCGGAGTATTTATAATCGGGGCAGTGGCCCTCCTGATAGCAGGAATTATCATTTTCGGCAAGGGACAGCTATTCAAGGACACAAAAGAATGGGTTCTCTATTTTGATGGGTCTATCAAAGGGCTCTCACCGGGATCACCTGTTGTTTTTCAGGGTGTGCGTATCGGCGAAGTGAAAGACATACGCATTTATATTGATAAAGAGAAAAATATACGAACCCCTGTGATTATAGAAATTGATTCATCTCTCATTGATTTTGAAGGATCCTCTATATCCCGCAAAGAATCTTTTTCTGAAACCATGAAAATGATAGACCGTGGCCTGTGTGCACAACTTCAGACCCAGAGTCTGATTACAGGGCAACTGCTTGTCCAACTGGAATTCCATCCTGAAAGGGAAGCCCGCCTGGTCTCCCCGGGAGGCTCCTTGCCGGAGATGCCAACCATTCCCTCCACCATACAGGAACTCGCAAAAAATCTGAACAAACTTCATATAGAGGATATTGTCAATAATATCAACTCCATAACCAAAGGTCTTGACGGACTTATCAACTCACCCAACCTAACCAACACATTGGCAACAGTGAACTCAACCCTGAAAAAAGCAGAGTCTGTGCTGACGCAGGTCGAAGAACATATTGACCCGATCAGCAAGGATGTGCATGAAGTGCTGACATCTACCCAGAGTCTCCTTGATAACAACAATGACAAAATTGCCTCGCTTATTATTGATCTGGAAAAAACATCGGTCACAACACGAGAAGAGATTCAGAATATAGCGAAAGAAATCAAAAAAACCACAACCATGACCAACCAGCATCTTTCGCGTTTTCTTGAAACCGCCACTACCACATCCGGTTATGCCGAAAAAATGCTCTCTGAGCAGTCGGAATTCCGCCATGAGTTGCGAGAGACTCTGGCAGAGCTGGAATCAGCCCTGCGGGCAATACGTCTGCTCGCTGAATATATGGAGCAACACCCGGAATCATTGATCTCCGGAAAAGCACAGTAAGCAGTTCTAAAATGCGAGAGTGCTAAAATTCTAAAGTGAAAAGGAAAAAGAGATGAAAAATATTTACAACAGAATTATATTACCAGTAATCGTTGCATCTATCTGCGGGTGTGCACACTCGCCCACCCCCCGACTATACCTGCTACGCTCAGACTATCCTTCAATAGCAACCAATGCAACGAACACACAACAGAAGCCTTTAGTTATCATGCGCCCCTTACAAATGGCAGAGTACCTCAACCGGCCTCAAATCGTTATCCGCAAAGGAGAGAGAGAGGTGGCAAATGCCGAGTTTGACCGCTGGGCCGAGCCATTGGAGACCCAGGCCGCCACCTACCTGACCGATACCCTTACTACCCAATTGAATGAGTTTAATATCAAACCTTTTCCGTGGCGAGGAAATACCACCCCCCTCTATGAAATCAAAATATCAATTCTTCAATTAGATGGCATCCCCGGAGATTCTGTTCAGATGAGAGCTGACTGGCAGATCTTAAAAGCAGGGAAAATACAAAGTCTTATTTCAGAGGAAAGAAGTGACCTGCAGGTCAAATGTACAGAACAGGGAGTCCCGGGCATTGTGGCTGCCACAGAGCAACTATTCGGCAATTTGAGTCAAACCATAGCTAGCTCCCTCAAGAAACACCACGCTTTGGGAAAATAAATGCATGAATATGAGTGAAATAGAAAAAGCACTTCCCTTTAAGATATCCATATGCGGGCGTAGCGAAGTACAGGATTTTAAAGAAAGCGGCATAACCCATCTTCTCTCGATCGACTCCCCGGGCAGTCCCACCGCCACACCGGAGTGGTTCACCGGGGTACACCGCCATCTGGCTTTTGCTGATGTCGAGAGCAAATCAACTGCATTTGCTTTCGGGGTGGAAGCTCCGGGCAAGGAGGATGTCAGAGAGCTTCTGGCTTTAGGAAATGAGTGTCTGGAAGAATCACGCTCCAGAAATGTCCATCTGGTAATTCACTGCCTGGCGGGAGTCAGCCGCTCCCCCGGGGCAGCCTACTCGATCATGTGTATGCTGCTTGGTCCGGGGTGTGAAGAGGAGATCTTCGACTATCTTCTCAAAATCCGCTCCTGCGCCTGGCCCAACAAGCTGATTGTCAGGTATGCCGACCAGCTTCTGAATCGCGACGGTGCTATGATCAAAGCCCAAAAGCGATAATTGACAAGCTGGAAAGGTACCCCAAGCATCCTGCTTGGCTTATTGCGGAAGCAAGCAGGATGCTTGCGTTACATTTTTAAGGCAAGCAGGATGCTTGCACTACGTTTTTATCATCTACATCACTGCTTTGTTTTGACCTAAAAAGAGCAGTTGAATTGCTCTTGGAGCACTCTTAAACACACACTTCGTCGCCACACTTACTCGATTACACTTAAACGACCTACTTGCTCGAGCTATGGTTTAAGTAAGTCGGTTAAGCGTACCCGGTTAAGGGTGGCGGTTAAGAAAGCGAGTAAGAGTGTGGTTCACCGATTAGGTGAAGCTCATAAAACGGACAACTTCCTTATTTAAAATAACTTAACCCAGTTTCTGAATTTCAAATTCCGTTTTTAAGTTTAAAGGAGCGAATTCAATCGCTTGCATCCCAAACCATCATACGGTATTCTTCTAATAATCAAAAAAAAGGGAACAGCTATGATAGCAAATCGTTTAATTAAGAGTATCTTTCTCATGTCATTATTCGCCTGCGCGGCACTCACTACAACCGCTTCCGATTTCTACGAAATCCGTAATGGCGTTCAGAACAGCCAGCATTTCTGGAAGAATGACAGAGTCGGCAACCAATACCTCTTTTTCCTAGGCAACTCTGTAATTGATGCCACCGGGCTTAAAAACAAAAACCTGCGCTATTCCTATCGTATGATTCAGGGTATCAAAAAACACTTTCCCAACGCCAAACCAAACGAGGTGCGTCAGCCTTATCCCGGCGGTAGCTGGTTCAGCCTCTACCGCTCCAGTCGCGGCCAGCCGGTCTTCGGCGAGAAAATCTGTAGCGGACACCTGGCAGTGCTCGACTTTACCGCAGATGACCGAGCTGTTCCCATCAACGAAGCCAAACTCAATATCGAAGCCATGCTGAGACAGGTCACCCTCTACCGCTCAACCCACAGCACAATTCTGGTCTTCACCCTGACCCCGGATATGCTGAAGGCTTACAAGGCGGGGAACATTCCGGAATATATCAAGGTCAGCGAACAAATTGCCGACCACTACGGCATTCCCACACTTAATCTGGCAAAATATGCGGCAAATAAGATTATTGCCGGAGAGATCTCGTTCAAGGATTTTTCGGCCGACGGCATCAACCCCACCGATGCCGGAGCTAAAATATATGCTGAGGCAACTGATAAGTTTATGGATGCCCTGCTGACCGCCTTCCCGGTTCCCGATAAAGTGACACGCAAAAAGCTACCGAAACCGCTCTTCCCTGAAACAAATGACCAGGGGCGCATTGTGGCCTACGAAAATGCTGTAGTCAAACGCCGTGGCAGCTGGCAGCCGGGGCAGGAGAGTCCCATCAAACCATTCCGCCATCTGCTGGTATCTGAAAAAGCAGGCGACTCCCTGACTCTCAAATTTAAGGGATCTGAGATCGGAATTCTTGACGTTGTTGAAAAGGATAGCGGTAACTATGAATACTCTATAGACGGAGCCCCCTTTAAGAAACTGCCTGTACCGCAGGGCACACAGAAAGCAACAATGCGTCCGGTATCTCTGGCTAACGGGCTGGACCGCACAGCAGAGCATACATTGATACTGAAGAATGCCGGAGGCAAAATCCAGCTCGGCGGCTTCCTGCTCAACGGCAATGTCGAGGATGCCTATGCCGGAATGAACACCCTGCAGAAGATCGATGCCATTTATGCAGCCATGGATCCTATCAAATACACCCCCCCTGCTGATCGTTTCAAGTATATCCCCAAGGCCATGAAGACTCTGAAAGAGGGTGGTGAGATGCGCATGGTCCTGCTGGGTGACAGCATTATGGGCAATACGACCTCCTCCTCCTTTGAACTTCTGATGATGCGTCGTTACCCCAAATGCAAAATCAAGAAGATCGCATCTCTGCGAAGCTCCACCGGCTGCAACTGGTATCAGCATGAAAACCGCGTTGAACACTATGTATTCCGTCATAAACCCGACCTGCTACTGATCGGTGGAATTTCCAACGGACAGGATGCTGAGGTTGTGCGTTCGGTGGTCAAACAGGTCCGTGCCAAGATGCCGGAGCTTGAGATAATATTGATCACCCCTGTCTTCGGAACTCCCACCTGCTCCCACATCAAGAACTTCACCAAAGAGATCGACACAAGCAAACCCAACTTCCGCTGGGGCATGCAGAAGATTGCCGCTGAGGAAAAGTGCGCTTTCTTTGACATAACCTCCCCCTGGTGGAGTTATATCGAAGATACCGGCAAAACCTACGGCTGGTTCATGGGCGATGCCGTGCATGCCAACAAACGCGGCTGCCAGATCATCGGCCGTCTGCTGGATATGTGGTTCGCCGAGTAATTCGACTGCGTCGAATTACATAGTTCCGCTACGCGGAACGGTGTGCCGGTGGTTTGCGGACCGTGGGCCACGGTCCCTCCAGAATGCGGCGTTAGACCCGTACTCAAAGAGCAAGACTATACATGTTGTCGGTGGATCTGTAGCCGGCCTCAGCAGAGGCCGGGCCGGGGTCTGCTGACCCCAGCTACAGCGTAAATGCTTCGCAACGCGTAGCCACTTAATCTTACCTGTGCTGAACTTGCCTGTAAGCGCATTAATTACAATTATTCCCATGAATAATCGTAAAATAATTGGGTAAACGATACTTTGATCACGATATTGACTGTCCCTGTATTCTTCTCAGATTGAATTACGGACCGTGAGCCACGGTCCCTCCAGAGTGCGGCGTTAGGTGCTTAAGCGGCTAGAAAAAACAATTTGTTTTTCCAAATAGTTGTCTATTTGCGGCTGCAGGTAGTGCCGGAACTCAGCCGCGACATGTCACGCCGTAGGAACGTAAGCGAAAGCGGCGTGGGTCCGGCAACCACAAATTGAAAGCTACGCTACTGCCGGACCCACGGGCGTTCCGCCCTGAGTTCCGGCGTTACTTTTCACACTTGCCACCTGCCACTCGTCACTTCTCACTCAGCGCCCTTTAAAACTCTAGGCCCTTACTTACCGGAGTCATCGTTGCCCGCAAGCGAATAAAGCCACTCTCATCCAGAGGAATTGATGCTTTGCGCTCTTCAATGTCAATTCCATCGTTTACAAGCACATCTGTAATGTTCGTTGTAGACCAGGACCCTGAGAGAGAGGAGGCCCAGATCGGCTGAAGTGTCACATCGACCGTATTCTTTGATTTAAAGTAGCGCACTGCGAATGAACTGCTGTCACTCTCTGTAATGGCAAGCAGATTGCTTGAGCTATAGGCCTGCATAGAAGATAGACCGCAGGCGTATTTGAGAAGATTGGCAATACCGTCATAAGCCGGAGTATCATTTTCGCCGCGCAATCCCTCAGGAATACCCTCGTTAAGGGCCCAGTTATCAAATGCAACAACAACTTGACCACTCAGGGCGATGTTGTCAACAGCCATATCGCTGATCCAAGACGTACTGGTAACACCTCGGAAACGTATTAAAACACTGCTGTTTCCCGCGTATGCAGAAAGGTCAACAACCGCTCCCAGCCAGGCAGCGCTGCTGCTTGTCTGCTGTTGACCGGTGCGACTCCAGATTCCCTCATGCCATGTCCCGTCATACACATCGATATAGAGTGAGCCCATTTCTGATCCGTACATGTGATAATCAAAACTCAGTTCAATGCTGAACATTCCGGAAAAATCAAAGCTGGCCTCCATAGCTGCGGTTTTATCTGGATAACCGACATACCCAGTCCCAGATGTAGAAGCTTCAACATATGCATAATAGCTTTCATCCGAAGCACTTTCGGGTCCTGTGCCCGTAGAAGAAGTTGCGCCGGTGTGGGTCTGCCAATCACCATCGTTGCCCGTTGACGGCAGCCAGCTTCCCATGTCAGATTCAAAATTCTCTGAGTAAGGCAGGGTGATCGGGGGTATATCTAGAATTGTCACCGCATGGGTATCCATTTCCGTCACACCACCTTCAGTGTAGCTGGCCGAAACAGTCGTAGATTGTTCATCAATCAAAGATCCTGAAGTTGCGGTTACATTATAACTATGTGTTGAGGGTGAAGAGGGTTCTGGCACGAGGACAGAGTAAATGCCATTTGCATCCGAAGTAACCGACGGCAGGGTTGTCCCTGATGTCTCATCCACAGCCGTAACCGTGATACCGCTGACAGGATTTCCGGAAGTATCCAGCACCCGGCCGCTGATAATCTCTCCGTCATGTTCAGGAAATATATTATATATGAGGCATGCACTATCATATCCAAATCGATCCGTAAAAGCCCTAGCAAGATTTGACTCATAAGCGCCGGACGAACTCGCATACTTCATGTAGGAAGCAACTCCCACATCGTAGGTTAATTTTCCAATGGCCTGACGTTGCGCCAGTGTAGTGGAAGAGGTGGTCACGGCGCTCTGCATCTGCGGTTGTCCGGCCAGCTTCTTAGATTGCACTAAACGCTGCGGCATATCTCTGTTAAGCATCACCCAGAAAGGGTTCCCAGGATCAACAATCAGATCATCATCACTTGAAAAAGCGATAATCGGAAGAATTCCGTCATCGGCCGAAGTAAACACAAATCCACCCTCTGCAAACCGCACCACATGAAACAAAGGGGTATCGGAATCATCATTATAGGTTTTGGTCTCCAGAACAGCCTGTCCGACCTGAGAGTTCAGCGGAGAGGGATTTCTTTTCATCCAGTTACCAGCAGCTATTGCAGCCTGTTTACTGGAAATTTCCGCAGCATTAAGAGCCAATATGGGAAAAAGAACTATTAAAGCTAAAGCTGCTTTCAGCCGCAACCAAATTAAGCTCTTGTGATAAACAGACCTATTTGTTCCCAATGTCTCTTTGTGTGTTAAACGCCGCAGCTTTAGTCAACAACGCTTCGCGTTGCATAGAAGAAGAGTTTGATCACTACCACCGGATAGAGGCTGGCACGAAGCGGCTATTGCCTTGGATATTGGGAATTCCGTGTTGGATATTGGATA
>JAQIBS010000061.1 GCA_027858965.1 Kiritimatiellia bacterium | reverse complement strand
TACGGCAGGCTGCTTCTGTCCCATATTTTTCGTTCAGTTCTCTAAGTGTTTTTGGATACTCTTCCATAGTATGGATACTACATATTGTGGCAGCTGGAGTCAAGGGCATACCCCATTTGACGGAGACATAGGATATGCAAATGCGCAGTCGCATCCACCGGCTATGGCGCCAAGGGCTATTGCATCTGCGCCTGAAACCAGTATGTTATCAGGTTTTTTATCGGGTTTGCATATTTCGAGAGTGATTACCTTTTCAGAGACCAGATCTGTACCGATTTCGTAGCCCCTGTCTGCGGCTTCTGCATTTTTATTTGCTGTTTCATCGCCTTTTTTTGCAAATATTCCCTTTATATAATTGAGAACTTCATTGCGGTCCAGATCCATGAGTCCGCTCACAACTCCTACTGCGACTGAATTTGCATAGAGTTTATTACCAATTTCAGAGGCAATCTGTTGAAAAGGCACATTAATCGCTTTGTCGTTCTCAAGTTTCTTTTTGTTTCCAATTATTATGGTTTCATCTGAAATTCTCTCTTTTAAGTGTAAAAATGCAGCTTTTTTAAATGGAATCAATATATCAATACGTTTAACATGTGCTTTTATTTCATCACATGACACTCTGATTGAAATTGAATTTATACCACCCCGAACACGAGAGATATATTCTTTCGTCGCGTACACGTGATATCCGTTTTTTTTAAATAAAGCCACAAGAACTGTTTCTACAGAGTTAATACCCTGTCCTGCTTCTCCTGCCAGTACAATAGATAGTTCGTTCATCGTTTATTCCTTTTAATTTCTGACTTCAGGCCTCGGATCAGAGCCGTAGTGTGACCAGCCAGAAATCAGAAATCCAAAACCGCAAGTATATAAGACTTGCCGGACATTTGCCGGGATCTTCCGTGCCTTCGTAGTCGTGTTCACCAATGCGACGTTTGATTTCAATCAGCCTGCCGCCGCCTCTTTCATGATTTTGACAATCGTGTCCTCAACTTCCTGCGCCACCTCTTTTAGTTGCGGGGTGTTGAACAGCGCCAGCAGCGTGGTGGGCTTCAATGTGGCCAGAATGGTTTTGCCGCCCTCCTCGTAGATGGAAATCCGGCAGGGCAGCGCGGTGGAGACGCTCATATTTTCATCAAGCACCTTCTTGGCTTGTTGAGGCTGACAGACCTCGTAAATCAGGCATTCATGGGCGAACTCCACACCCTTCTTCGTCATGGTCTCCTTGAGGTTGTGAACCTGCATGACGCCAAAGTGATTGGCATCGACAGCGGTCTGCAGGGCAGCCGCTGCTTCGCTTGCTGTTTTTTCAGTTGTTATTTTGATCAGCATTATTTTCTCCTACGGGTTGAAAGCACTCCTCAAAGAGTGGTAGTGCAATGATATTTATTTATTGGATACTTTAATAATCAGGACGACCAGCAAAATAACCACCAAGGTACCGATCACCGTCCAAAGCCACATTCCGCCGCCTGCCCATCCGCCCATCCATCCGTTCATATGATTCATAAGTGAACTCCTTTTATTCTGTGTACAGTGTATACCATGAGATAATTGGGCGCCATGGGGTGTAACCCTACCACGCCATGTCATATGATCGTCACAGACCTTATGGAATACGTAAATAATATTTCTCACAGAGGCTCAGAGGCCGCAGAGAAATAATAATATTTTTAAACATATTACTCTGTGAACTCCGTGTCTTTGTGAGAGATTAAAATATGCGAATTTCAGAAAAGCTGAACAAGGAGCGTGGAAAATAATGCAGAATCACTATTATTAATTTTTGGTTTGACCAAGACGGAACTCAGGCTCATCGCGGCTTCGTCGATCAAGCCGTCATCCATCTTCTCGCACAGTATGTTCATCTCATTTCTCGGTTTGCCGTGTTCACTATCTGCCTGATTGCGGCGACGAGTACAGGTTGTTAGAAGCGAATGTAGGCGTAGCCTTGATGTTGCAGATCGATGATACGGGGATAGGCTCCGATGACGATGGTGATGCCGGGCAACACATCGTCGGCCTTCCATCCGTGACTCTTCATGGTCTGGGCACAGAGCTCGATATGATGTTGCGATCCAGCAGACGTTGGATGATGGCCTTGTTTGGGTTGTCCTTGGACTTGCCTGTCTCCTTCCGATAGACCGCTTTGATATCGCATGTTTTCGTGATCGCGACGGGATTGTCCGGCTTGGCGCTGTCGGCGGCATGAATGGACGAGCCACACAGCACCAATAGACCGATTACCGCTGCAACAGTTGCGCTCACAACTCCTGACTCGTGGGCCGGAACAGAATTTCGTTGATGTCCACGTCATCCGGCTGGCTCATTGCAAAGAGAACCGCCCGCGCAAACGAGTTGGCGGGGATCGCGTGACCGTCATAAAGCTTTTGAATGGCTGCGGCGGTTTCTTTGTCCGTTATGTGACTCGGTAGCTCGGTAGCGATCGCGCCCGGTGAGATGACCGTGGTGCGGATGTTGTGGGGCTTCACTTCTGTGCGTAACCCTTCGGATAAAGCCCGCACCGCGTACTTGGTCGCAATGGGTGACATCTGTTTCTACGGCGAGCGCCTTGCCCCCGCCGCCGTTCAATTCATGCGCCAATTTCTGGAGACGCTCGATGCGACGTGCGCCAAGCACCACGGTTGCGCCTTGATCGGACAGAAGTCGGGCGGTCGCTTCGCCCAGCCCACTGCTCGCTCCCGTAATCACAACGACTTTTCCTTTGATGTTATCATTCATAGTTATCCTTGGGTTCAGTTGATTCTCGTTGACGTGACTCCTAAGCGGGGTTGTCGATGGAAGAGATCCAGACGAGTTTCTTGTTCACAAACCCCTGAATGCCGGAGCTGGAGAGTTCGCGCCCGTGGAACGGTAGGGGTCAACGGTAGGAACGGTAGAGGTCAGGTCTGAATAATCAACACAATGAAAAATGAATGTTGAATATTGATTCTGCTGAAAAAGTCTAATTCCGTAAAATCTGAGGCTGCCCTTACTATTGCTCAACGTGCGATCGTCGATTCTAGCCCCATTTCCGAAGTGCCTTTTTGTCGCAGTTGCATTTCAGAGGACTTTTTCAGCGGAATCGAATATTTAGACCTGACCCCCATCCTCGGATCGCGGCCAATGTTTCTCGCCCTGAGCGGCGCAAAGGCAGGCGCCGAAGATAAAAATACATCCGGAAAGGTAAACCCAAAGCAGCAATGCCATGATCCCGCCAAACGCCCCATAGACCGCGTTCAACGTGGCGAAGTCCTTGATGTAAATCACAAACAGACTCGCCGCTGCGTGCAACAGCGCCGTGGCGCACAGCGCCGCGGCCCAGACTTCGGAGAAGTGTATGCGCCGACCCGGGGCAAGCCAGTAAAACAGGCTCAGACCGAAGAACACGGCCAGCAACGGGATCAGGAAGCTTCCCGTGCCATATACCCAGGAAGGGATGTTATGCACTGCGAAAGACCTACCCTCTGTCATGGTCATCAGTACCGCCCTCCCCATGCTCAGGAACACCGCACCCCCCGTGAGGCCAAGCAGCACCAGACTCTTGATTGGCAGCCGCCACCACTTGGAATCCGCGGTGTCCCATGCGCGATTGGTCGCGCAGACGAGGGTGATGAAACATTGAAGGGCAGCCCAGATCAGGATGACAAACACGACTGCGCCCGTCTGCTCCCGCGCCCGGATCACACCGGCGATGGTCTCAGAGACATGCTCTTGCATCGTGCCGCTAATCGACACATAGCTTTGCATGTAGTCAATGATCACCTTCTCGGCCCTGCTCTGGTCGACAAAGAATGAGGCAATCGTGACGATCAGGATCATCAATGGAAACAGCGAAAAGAACGCATTGAAGGCAAACGATCCCGCCCATTGTACGCCGTCAATCCGCCAGAACGTTTTGGCGGCGCGATAAAGTATTACCCAGACCCTTCGGGCCTTGTGTTCAAGCCAGCTTGTTATATTCATCAGACTCACTCTCATTCTTTCCTCCGGGCGTGCCGCCCAACCTTAACCCTCTCCAGAAGCCGTCCGAGCGAATCACCGGCCTGGCCCTTTTCAGGCATCTCGGTAATCTCGACATTCGCCCTCATGATGAGATCCTCCTTGTCGACGTGGCCTCAGAAACCCGACAGAGTCAGAGCGCCCCGAAGGGCGCTCCAACTCCGATTGAGATCCGATCATTTCTGTGCTAACGACACAAGACTACTGGTACGGCTCATAGTACGGACCATGGTAGTAATGCGACCCGTAGTAACCGGGACCGTAAGGACCGTAGTAGCGGTAGTCCACTACCAGGTTGTTGGTCACGTCCTTAGCCCCGCCCTGGAAGGCGTTCTTCTCGGCATCGTCGTGTTCACTCCACGAATCCACCGTTCCGCTCAGTGTGACCACTCCGTCGTTGACAGCGATGTTGATGTCGTCCGCATAGACAAATGGACTCCACCAAAGCTGGTCCTTCACGTCCTCCCGGATTTCCCAGTCGGGCTTCCAGACCCACCGGGTGTCATGCTCAAGGTTGTTCGCGACTCCGGTCACGCCCTTGACGCCTTCGGTTACACGCTCCGCCTGGTTCTTCTCGAACGAGGTATGCACATTGCCTGAGAGGTAGACCCGGCCGGTGTGGGCGTCGATGTAGATCTTGTACCGCTCGACGTACGGATTGTCGAGCAGGGCCATTGCTACTCGATTCTCCAATTCCGCGTTCGTCGGAATCGTCGGCCGTACTTTCAAGTGGTTCTTCACCCGCCAGACGCCCAGTGTGTTCCTGGCGTCCTGCTCCGCGGCCCGCTTCGCCCGCAGGTTGCCCACGATCCCACTCA
>JAQIBS010000045.1 GCA_027858965.1 Kiritimatiellia bacterium | reverse complement strand
CCCTTATTGTTGGGTGTCATGTATTATGAGTCAACCAGTGATGTTCTAAGTAGTTACTGAACTTGCTTCGGTGTCATCTATTGTGAGTCAAATCGTCCGGCGCGCTGGTTTAGGGTTATGCTTCCAATTGCTGCGGGTTCTTTGTAAACTTTCTCTCGCAGTGGTAGAACCAGGCAAGGGCAGCATTGCTGTTGATTCAGATCTGCCGGGGCTGTGCAAATAGTCCGACGCCCGTTGCGCGCTTTTTTTGCCAATGTGCACGTTTTTCAGTTGAGGGAGATGTCAATTTCATGCAATACTATTTACATCATATTGCATATTCAATAAATAGGGGAGAGTAATGATTGGAAAAGAATCGAAGCCCGCTGTTTCAAGACGGCAGTTTCTTAAAAAGAGCGTCAAGGCTGGTAGTGTTGTAGCGCTTCCGTATCTGATTCCTGGTTCGGCATTGGGGCTCAACGGCTCTGTGGCACCCAGTGAACGAATTGTTCTGGGCGGTATAGGTCTTGGCCCACGTGGTAAATTTGATCTCTCTGTTATGCTTCCCGAGAAGGATGTCCAGTTTGTCGCCATCTGTGATGTGCAGAAGTCACGCCGTGAAATAATTAAGAAAATGGCCGATGATCATTACGGCAATAAAGATTGCGTTCTGTTCCGCGACTTTCGTGATCTGCTGGCACGCTCCGATATCGATGCGGTTTTGATTGCTACGAGTGATCGCTGGCATGCTCTGGCCTCTTTGATGGCCGCCAAGGCCGGTAAGGATGTCTACAGCGAGAAACCCTGCGGCATGACTGTACACGAAATTCAGCAGCTCTCCGATGGTATTCGTCGTTACGGCCGTATTTTTCAGGCCGGAACCCAGCGCCGTAGTCAATCTAATTTCCGCTATGCCGTAAAGATGGCTCAGGATGGAGTGCTTGGTAATTTGAAGACATTGCATGCTTCGGTGTATGTTCCCACAAAATCATATAAGTGGCTTCCTTCTGAACCTGAACCTGCTAAAGAGGAGTGCGATTGGGACCTCTGGTTGGGACCAGCTCCCTGGCGGCCTTACAACAGCAAGTATGTGAAGGGTAGATGGCGTGGACATCACGACTTTGAGGCTGGTGGTAACTTCCTTGACTGGGGGGCACATACCCTTGATCTCTGTCAATGGGCCAACCAGGCGGACCACACAACTCCACTTGAGTTTGAATCAACGGATAAAGAGATTATCTGTAAATATGCCAACGGGGTGAATGTTATCTGTGATTTTCTTCCGACTGCCTTTGGCGACCGCTCTCCGCAGTATACAACCTCAACCGGCACCTGCCCGGTTCGCTTTGAAGGCGATGAGGGATGGGTGGAAACCGGCGACAGCAGTGAGATTCTTCTCTCTGATAATCTGATGAAGGAACGCAGGAAGATCTTCAAACGGGTTGGTACCAGTGCCGCTTCGCATGCACGTAATTTCTTTGACTGTGTGAAATCCCGCAAAAAGACAATCTGTAATGAGGATGTTATGCGTAAATCGCATATGGCCTGCTTTGCGGCACAACTAGCCTGGCAGCTGGGACGCAAGATCACTTTTGATCCTGTGAAAGAGGAGTATGTCAATGATGTTGAGGCAAACCGTATGCGCAACCGCGCAACCCGTCAACCATGGAGTTTTAATATATAAGCGGCAGAGCCGCTTGTATATCAGGTGTTTAGTTTTTTAGGCTGTAGGAAAAAAAATATATGAAAAACGAATTTAATTGTACTGTAGCCGAGGTCCGTGACCTCGGACAAACTTGGAAATTGGATATTCCGTGTTGGACATTGGATATTGTAGCCAGAGCATGTAAAGGTGCTAAAGTCCTGAATTATGCTCTATTGTCTGTTATGGTTGGAATGATGTCTCTTTCCATGTCTACGATGGCTGCCCCCATCGATCCAGCGCGTTCACAGGCGCTGCTGAAAACTCTTAGTACGCCGGATGCCGCTTTCTACGACAAGGCTCGTGCTTGTCAGCAGGCGGGTGAGTTTGGAACCGTTGAACTGGTGCCATCACTGGCCGCTCTTTTGTCGGATGAAAAACTTTCAGCCTATGCTCGCAGCGGATTGGAGAATATCTCTGATCCCTCAGCTGCTGCGGCCCTCCGCAATGCCTTGGGCTCTTTAAAAGGAGATCTGCTTGCTGGAGTCATAAATTCCCTTGGCGTGATACGTGATGAGAAAGCCGTTCCGGCTTTGCAGAAATTAGCTGCTGATACTAAAAACGGGGTTAGCAAGGATGCTCTTCTGGCATTGGGTAAGATTGCTGATGAGAGTGCTTGCAAAACTCTGCTGCAGGCATTGAAGTCCGGTTCAAAAGAGTCCCGTGCCCATGCGGCTTCCGGTTGCCTGCTGGCGGCACAGTATAAAATGGAAGTTGGGGGCTCAGCAGAGGCCCGTAAACTCTATGAAGCAGTCAATGTAGCTGATATTCCTGCTGTTTTTAAGGCAGGGGCTGTAAGAGGGATGATTGCTGCCCGTAGCTCAGAGGGACCGGCATTTCTTGTCCAGCAATTAATCTCTTCTGATGCAGAGGTTCGCAAAGCAGCCCGGCTTGCCGCACAGGATTTCTGTGATAAGGCTGTTGTTGCGGCTCTTTGCAATGCCCTTAATACAGAGGCCGCAGAAAAACAGGATTTCATTGATGAGGCACTGCAGAGTCTTTATTTCAAACGTATGATAACCGGTAAACGGTTTCAGGATTGGGAGGGAGACACAAAGAATAGTTTCCGCATGAAGAAAGACGCTATTGTTGCCGGTAACCTAAAAGAGAAGATTCCTCAGAATGAGTTTCTGGCTACAACCCGCGAGTATACCAACTTTATCCTCAGGGCTGAGAGTAAGCTGCTTGGTGAGTGTAATGCCGGTATCCAGTTTCGTACGCAACGGATTCCGAATCACCATGAGGTTAAAGGTTATCAGGCCGATATGTCGACCGGAAAAGACGGCGGCTACTGGGGCAAACTCTATGATGAATCACGCCGGAAGAAGTTATTGGGTGAAAGCCTTAACCGTCCGGCGATGGTTAAAAGTCTGAAACCCGATGATTGGAACCAGTATGAAATTCGTTGCGAAGGCAAGCGCATCCAGCTCTTTGTCAATGGGATCAAGACCCTGGATTATACCGAAGCTGATGCAGCTATTCCGCAATTTGGTATTATCGCTGTTCAGATTCACAGCGGTCCGCCAAGTCAGGCATGGTATCGTAATATCCAGATTGTTGAACTGCCGTAAAACCGCTTTTGCGCATAGTATGTGTAGAAGAGGGATATAAGTGCCCGGAGATTTGCACACCTCAAGAGTTGTTGTCGGAGGATATAGATTATGTATAGTGACGAAATTATAGAAGAAGTGTGGCATAATAGAGACAAATATGCGAAATCACTGAATTATGATTTGAATGAAATCGTAAAGGACCTTCAGAAACGAGAAAAGGAGCATCCTCAAAGGATAGTCACGTTAAAATCAAATAGAGATAGGTTTCTTGCTGTTTCTGGTTAAAATGTGCGATCCTAAAAAACAGGAGATTTCCCGCATAGAGAAAAGACTTGGCAGTGACATCATCTCCGTTGAGCAAGGGGGGTCTTTGGAAATATTTTTTCAGCATGAGTTCCTTCTCCTGAAATTTAATGTAATAGGCTTCTATAACAAACACTGAACAAAACAGAATTATCGCATATTTTTGTGGAAACAGCGATTCTCGATCCTGAAGATATCTCGACTTGCGCATGTGCATCCTTCTTCAAACAAAGATGACTCGCCTGACGATTAACTCTAGAACTTCTTCACCCCTTCCTGGGTCGCACACGCCGCGTGGCTTCGGCCTGTGATGGATCTTCCGGCCAGTAGTGCTTGGGGTATCTTCCGCGCATATCCTTGCGTACCAGTGCGTAACTGCTAGTCCAAAAGCCCTTAAGATCCTGTGTGACCTGCACCGGTCGCTGTGCAGGTGAGAGCAGGTGCATCACAACAGCTACCTGCCCCTCAGCAATCATTGGTGTTGAGATCATTCCAAAGACCTCCTGGATTCTCACCCTGAGATAGGGCTGCTTTGCATCGTAGTTGATCCGGATACTGGAACCGCTGGGCACCTCAATGTGAGTGGGTGCCAACTTGTCGAGCAACCGTATGTTGCATCCCTGCATGAGCAGGTAGTTGTTAACAGCCTGCAGTATATCCAACTTTTGTACATGACTCCAGCGCGATAGCCCCGCACAGGCAGGTTTTAACCACTCATTCAGAGTTTTACTAAGTACCGTATCACTCATGTCAGGCCAGCCCTGATCCGGCAGGGCCCGGTTCAGCAGAGTTACCCGTTGGCATAAACTTTGCGCCTTCTTTGACCATGGCAGCTGATCAATACCTTTGGCCCTGACACCCTCCATCAATGCCTCAGCAATCAGCTCCGGGTCAGGATCTTTGCACGCGCTCTCTTTGATGATAATGGCGCCGAATTTTATCTGGCTTGACGAAACTGCCGATTCGCTCCGTTTATCCCATTGGGTAGTTTCGCTGGTTTTAAAGTGAGAGCTGAAAAGTTCGTTAATCTCGCTCTCATCAATGGCAGCTGCCAGGCGGATTCGTGTATTGGCACCCTGATCATGCAGCTCAGCCACAACCAACCACTTTTCGTTGGCCAAAGGTTCAATGGAGTCGATTAATGCGCCCTGACCGCTCTGTAGCAAATAGATTCCGCGGTTATCGCGTTTACGGGCAACCCTGTCGGGGAAGGCCCATGCCAGTAAAGCGCCGTCATTGATAGCGTGTTTTTTTCTATCTCTCCCAAAGGAGGCGCTCCATTGCCGGGCAAGCTTCTCGATTGAACGTGCCGGGAATGAGTTTGGGTTACGTCCGATATTTTCAATGAGTTGGCTGAGATCTGTAAATTTTCGCAGCTTGGCATGTGATCCGCGTTCGCTGATGACTGCCGCAATAAAGGCGGCCCGTTGCGCTGCGCCATACTCCGATGCCTCTAAAATCATATGGGCCAGTCGTGGATGAACCGGGATGCGTGCCATGGCCCGTCCTCGGGCTGTGATATGCAGAGAGCCGTTGTTGTTTTTGCTGAGAGCATCAAGTGAGAGAAGCAGAGCTGTGGCCCGTTCCCAAGCCGCAGTTGGCGGAGGGGTAATCCAGGGTAAATCATCCTGCGCGGCATTGCCCCATTCGGCGCATTGCAATACGGTCGCGCTGAGGTCAGCATCCATGATCTCTGGTTGCGACTCCGCTTTCAGCTGTCGGTCTGTGATCTCGTCCCACAGTCGCAGGCATATGCCCGGTTCAAGCCGTCCGGCTCGTCCGCGACGCTGATCAGCGCGGTCGCGCGTAATGCGCAGGGTCTCCAGCCGTGACATGCCAAGGCGGGGTGAGTAACGCGGAACCCGCATTACTCCGCTGTCAATAACGACTGTGATGCCTTCAATGGTCAGCGATGACTCAGCTACCGATGTTGCCAGTACCACCTTGCGGATATCTCCCTGGGGAGGCGCGATGGCCGCATCCTGCTGTGCACGCGGCAGCGATGCGTAGAGCGGGTGTATTTCCACGTTATCCGGTAGTTGTTGCTCCTGTAGTTCGCGGTAGCTCTGTTTGATTTCTCCTTCGCCGGGAAGAAAGACAAGGATGCTGCCTTTCTCCCTTTGCAGGGCTCTCATTACGGCGTTGCAGACCTGCTTCTGAATGAAAGCGGTTGAGGGACGTGACAGATAGGTCGTTTCGACTGGATAGAGCGTTGTCTCTGCGGTATGGATATCGGCATTGCCAATGTGTTTTGCTATGGCATCCGGTTGCAGGGTTGCTGACATAATGATGATGCGCAGATCAGGGCGCAGCACCTGCTGGATCTCAAGGGCGATTGCCAGTGATGTATCCGCTGTCAGAGAGCGCTCATGGAATTCATCGAAAATTATAACTCCGGTCTCTTTCAATTCAGGATCGGAGAGCAACCGCTGGATCAGCAGACCTTCGGTGATAATTTCAACTCTGGTTGCTTTGGATACCTTCCGGTCAAGACGTACATGATACCCGATGGTCTCTCCAACGGGTTCGCCAGCCTGACCTGCCATGTAGAGCGCTGCAGAGCGTGCTGCCAGACGACGTGGCTCCAGCAGCAGGATCTTTTTTTTCTTAAGCCAGGGTTGATTCAGCAGGGCAGGGGCAACCCGTGTTGTTTTACCTGAGCCGGGAGGAGCCTGCAGAACAACATTGCGTCCCGCATTAAGAGATTCGATGATCTCTGGAAGTATTTGATCAACAGGAAATTTCAAAATTATTTATCCATAGATTTACAGGCACCGAGAAAAAAGATAGTGCGAGAGTTCTGAAATGCGAGAGTGCGCGAGTTGGAGAGGTAGCGCTCCGCGCGGTCAGTAAATTTTATGGGTCTTCCGCTGAATCTGTGGGTAAATAATGCTAAATAATGCTTAAAACACCGGGCATAAACCTCTATTATGTTGTAAACCAAAACGACACTTTAGAGAGAGACACCCGGTGCG
>JAQIBS010000024.1 GCA_027858965.1 Kiritimatiellia bacterium | reverse complement strand
GTTGGGGGTGAGGGGGATAACTCCGTTATCCTAAAGGCTGATTTGCGGTCATTCCTGACTAAGCAGTATGCAAAGGATGGCATTACACTGGGTGAAATCGAGGCGGTGATTCATAAGCTGGATGCGTATGCGGCGGCGGACCTTTATGAGAGTAATAAGCAGATTATGCGTCTCGTTACTGAAGAAACGAGAGCGTAATCTGCACCCTCACCTAAATCCTCTCCCAGAGGGCGAGGACTTGAATGCGTAATTGGTGTCACGTAATTGGTGTCAGGCATTAATAAA
The DNA here is from genome assembly GCA_027858965.1 of Kiritimatiellia bacterium. Lineage (GTDB taxonomy): Bacteria > Verrucomicrobiota > Kiritimatiellia > RFP12 > UBA1067 > M55B167. Next base: position 6,877 of record JAQIBS010000024.1, on the reverse strand, counting down.
TACGTACACGTAATTGGTGTCAGGCATTAATAAATACGTAAGTTTGAAATATTCTCTCTGTTGATTATCGGTCAGTTTGGTTCCGGCTCTGCTTAGTATAGGCGAAAATTTCGGCATCGCCTGGTTGAAGCCAGAAGTCGGCTGCGTAGGCGGCGGCATCCATAGCTGATCCATCCTTACGGATGCGTTTGACTCCAGGGACAAAGGTGGCGTGAAGCGTAATTTCTTTGCCCAGTTCCCGATTCATGACCACTAGATATTCCGTTGCGCCATTCATGAGATGCGAAACCACAGCTCCGCCATCGGGCGTTTCAAGTGCAGTGACAAAAGCGGGAAGTTTCTCGAGGCGTTTCGTGCCTTGCGGAATTTTGGCACCGGTGTGCTGGACGTTCTGAACCTTCGCGCCAAGAAAAACGAATGCACGCGCTTGTAACTCCTGTATTACTTCGCGCACCCGGTCGAATACTGGGCTGCGTTTGCCTTTGCCGTTGATAGGTCCGTCATGGAAGAACATCGGTTTACCGAAATGCGGCGTCCAGTATGTAAAGAACTGCAGGCCCTGCGCACCGTAGGCGAGGTTGCTATACTGCTGGAACTTCATCATGCCGACTGTCGGCGCGGGATAGTACCCGACCACCGGATTAACGTGCGATGTCACCAAAGAGAATGCCCAGAAAGGTTTGTCGCAACGGCGCATTTCGGCTGAAAAAAGTTCAAGATTTTCGTACCAGAGAGGATTGTAACGACACATCCTCCCCTCGACACGCCACGGAAATTCCTTCTGTGCTTCGAGTGCCGTGACGGGATAATGATCAAACGAGTAAAACGGCAAATTCACAGTCTCAGTAAAACGGCGAATGTGTTCGGCATAGGTATCAGTACCGAATAGCTTCCTGCCGGCACTATTCGGGTAGAGGTTAATGTAGCAGGGGTGCACAGAATCTACAGCCTGAATGCGCTTTGCCCATGCGGAAAGTTCCGCGAAGTCCTTGGCGCTCGGCTCATCCCGCAGACTGTAGATAGCGAGTGCAGGGTGATCTTTAAGCGCCTTCACAGTGCCTTCGGGGTCTGTCTTCAACTCAGGACAGGCCGCTACAAGTTTAATACCCGCTGCGTGCGCCGCATCCAGCGCACGCAAAACCTCCGCCAGCGAAGAAAAGTGCGAAAAACTATGCGTAAACCCCGCGTCCCCCATCTCTTTATAGCGCTCCACGCTAATTTCGCGGGCGGGAATGCTATGCCATCCCATAATCGTAAACTGCGTTTCCTTTGCACCGACAACCGCTGCCGACAGCATTCCTAATAAAATAATTCGCTTCATTTTGTCTGTCACCTTTCGTAAGTTTGAAATATGCTTCTGGTTTTGCGTGATTTTTTTCTGCCGTAATCTTATGAGTAGCCGGGTATTTTGCTGAACGCAGATATCTCAATGTTTAGAATGTCAAATAAAAGTCGAAATATCCATATCAAAAACGTGTAAAAATATATCAATTTCGCTCATGACATTCTCTGTCCACCATATAAGGTTATGCTGAAATACACTCTCAGTTGATTATATACGCAGTTGATCAGGTCTATAAATCCTTTTTTTTTACTAATTATCGCAGAGAATGTATTGAGAGGGGAAGGATATCGATATTTGACACGACTTTCGGAAAAGTATATAAGCATACTATATTCAATCGTTATATGGATATCGGTAAATGTTTAATTCATGCACATATATTGGTGGCGGACGGTTTTATTTCCGTACGGGTCAGCGCTTTAAAAAAAGAACAATAAAACACCATCGCTTAATTTTTATAGCGCAGGGAAGTGGTTCTTTCAGCTTTCCTGATATATCAATGCCAGTTAAAGCTGGTGATTTCTACCTGCTTGCGCCTGGACCAAGAGAGGCTCATTATAATAAAGTCAAAGCTGTTTCTTATGAATATATTGAATTTGATTCCGTAATTGGTGTCAGGCATTAATAAATAGACATTCTGCCTCTTTTGTGTTACGTTACCTCTTAGTTTCTTAAGGAGGTGTGACATGAGGTTGCATAGAGTAAAGTTGGATGAGGCTGCCAATTATCACGTGATGAGTCGGGTGATTGAACATCGGTTCATTTTTGGGGATACGGAAAAGAGCTATCTCTTTAATCTGATGCGTAGGCTGGAGACGTTTACCGGTTGTGAGGTAAGGACTTACGCCTTTATGGACAACCACTTCCATGTTCTTTTGCATGTGCCGGTGAAGAGGGAGCTTTCGGATAATGAGGTTAAGCGTCGGGCAGCTATTCTCTATGGTAAAAAGAAGTATGCTTTGATGGTTAAGAACTGGGATCTGTGGATCGAGAAGGGGCGTGCCGATAAGGTTAAGGCGCAGCTGGATAGCTTCAGGACCAGGATGTATGATCTCTCGGAGTTCATGAAGACCTTTAAACAGCGGTTCTCGATCTACTATAACTCGAATCATGGGCGCCGGGGTGCTGGTCCGCTTTGGCATGACAGGTTTAAGAGTGTCCTGGTTGAAGAGAATGAGCATGCCCAGGTGACTGTCGCTGCATATATAGACTTGAATCCGGTCCGGGCTGGAGTTGTCAAGGATCCGAAGGACTATCGCTGGTCGGGATATTCCGAGGCTGTCGGGCAGGGTGGACGTTCGTTGGATGGTTTGTCTAAACTATTTGTTAACAAGGATTTAACGCGGAGAGAGGTGCTTCCGCAATACCGTCAAAGCCTGTACTATGAGGGAGCCCGAAGAGTTAATGAATATACGGGGGCGGTGACGATGCGTGGATTTGACCGGAAGATTGTCGATAAGGTTCTTGATGAAGGAGGCAAGTTGCCGATGATTCAGCTTCTGAACTGCAAAGTACGGTACTTTTCGGATGGTGTGGTTATAGGGAGTAAGAGTTTTGTTGAGAGGATGCTTGATGAGCACTGCGATCAGTTCAGTGACCTGCGCTGCAAGCGCGGTGCAAACAAGATGGAAAACGGTGAGTGGGGCGGGTTGTGTACGGCTAGAGAGCTGCGTTCAACTGTAATTTCTGCTCCTGGGTGACGGGTTGATTTTATGCAAAAAGTGAACTTTTTGAGAAAACCTAAACATCTACAGCCTAAAAAGCTAAACACCTGCATCCCTACTTGTCCGGGCGTAGCCTTGGCTGAGACTGATGGGATGCTAATAATTAAATGATCACCTCTATTCTTTATTTCAATGTCTTATGGTCAAAAAATGGTGATTGTAAAAATTTGAACGCTTTCTGAATGATTTCATGTTAATCTATTTAACTTAATAGGACTATTTACGAAAAGGGGGAGTTATTATGAAAACAGTGATGGAAAAGAGATGCAAGCCGGATTTATTCAAATGTCGTTATTCTATGGTGGCAGTTATATTGTTGGGTTGTTTGTGTAGAGGGGCGCAGGCAGAGCCATCCTCTGCATTGCTGAATGATGCCTTCATTATTAATGAGGATAACAGCCATTTCTTTGGGTCTCGGGAACCAAAAGATATGACTTTGGCGGGAGTTCATGCCTTTGTGGATCAGTATGCGGATACGGCTGTTACCCATCTGTTTCTCTGCCCGAATGCCATGCGCGCCAGTTTTCGCAGTAAAACCCGAGAAGCTATCTGGGATGTAACCGGCAAAGAAGTGGTTCCAACCGGTAAGCGTGCCCGCTGGCCGGAGAATGCGCGCTTGCTTCATGAGCGTTTTCTTGATCCATATGCCCTCTGGATTGCACGGGCACGTAAAAAAGGGATCTCTCCCTGGATTTCTATGCGTATGAATGATGTGCATGGTGTGATGGAAACCAATAACTTTATGCACTCTTCGTTCTGGCTGAAACATCCGGAGTTCTGGCGTGTGCCCAATGGCGAGGGCGGGGGATGGACCGGTCGGGCTCTGAATTATGCGCATCCTGAAGTGCGTGAGTATAATCTGGCATTTGTTAAGGAGTTGCTGGAACGCTATGATCCTGATGGGTTGGAGTTGGACTGGATGCGCTTCGGACGTCACCTCACACCAGGTAAAGAGCGTGAAGAGGGTGTTATTCTGACCGCGTTTATGCGTCAGGTACGCGCCTTGACCCGCGAGTGGGCGATCAAGCGCGGTCATCCGATTCTGCTGGGAGCGCGAGTGCCCGCACATCCGGATGCTGCGGCAGGCCTTGGTATGGACGGAGTTAGATGGGCTCGTGAGGGGTTGGTGGATCTGCTGATTCCGTGTCCCTTCTGGACTACCTCTGATTTTGATATTCCGGTTGAACTCTGGAAAGAAAGACTCGGTAAGCAGGGGGCATCGGTGGCGATTGCTCCGGGGCTGGAATTTAACACCCGTCCCTGGCCTGGCGGTAAAGCGGTGGCTAATAATCTTTCAAGCATTTATGGTTTTGCGGCATCGGCCCGTGCACGTGGGGCGGATGCAACTTATCTGTTTAACTTTATGGACTGTCAGACACGCCCAGTGTCAGCTGCGGAATATCGGACTCTTCTTGAGAAAGGGGTGGGGGCTGAATATATTGCAGGTCAGGAGCGTCGTTTTCCCGTGGCTTTTCGCGATACAGTTCCTGAAGGATTTCCACGTGGTGTTGCCTTGCCAGTGAAGGATCGCAAAAAGGGAACATTCCGTATCTATACAGATGGTTCTTCGTCTGCAGGTAAGGCTTATGTTGTCTTTGGCTTAGCTAAAGGAGAGGGTGTTAAGGATTCCAAGTGGAATGTTGCTGTCAATGGAGAGCCTGTTACTGCAGCAGGCGACCTGCCGGATTGTAAAGGTATTGGTGGTGGCGCTGAGCGAGCGCTTCGCTTCGCTGTCCCGTCAGCTCTTTTGAAAAGCGGTTGTTCGGTGGTAACGGTTCAGCAAGGCGAGGGTGGTCCGGCGCAAACAGTGGTTTGGGTTGAGATTCGGCTGGTTCCATGAGATTTTCAGCTTTGTGATTTACAGTGAGTTTGAACAGGTTGTTGCCTACAATGCATCGCTTCCAGCAAAGGTAGAAACGTTGAAGTCGGGGTCAAAAACGAGCAGTTATCTATACAGAAGCTGGGTTATAGTTGCGTATGAGTGCAGCAGTTGTGCTGCCGTTAATGAAAGGGTTAATATGAAGTCTAGACAACATAAGTCCAAAGTCGTTTCCTTATCCCGCCGGGCGTTTATTGGTGGTGCGGCATCGGCATTTACAATCGTTCCCCGGCATGTCTTGGGCGGGGATGGGCATATAGCACCTAGCGCGAAAACCACGATTGCCTGTATCGGTGTCGGTGGACAGGGACAGCAGAATATGGATGCCTTCCTCCGCTTTCCCGAAATGCAGGTTGTTGCTGTCTGTGATGTCAACCGTGAGGGCGGTGGTTATTTATCATGGAACTGGAACAAGGGCCAGATCGGCCAGGTTGCTGGACGCGAACCTGCCCGCCGTAAAGTGGATGAGTATTACGCAAAACAGCAACCTTCCGGAAAATATAAAGGGTGTCGGGCGTATACCGATTATCGTGAATTGCTGGACAAAGAGGATGTGGATGCAGTTATGATTGCAACACCGGATCACACCCACGCTGTGATTACGATGGATGCATTGAAACGCCGTAAGCACGTCTATTGCGAAAAACCGCTGGCATGGTCGGTCGAAGAGAACCGAAAGGTGACCGAGGCTGCCCGTGCGGCAGGAGTTGCTACGCAGTTGGGTAATCATGGTCAGGCATCTACAGAGGCCCGTGTATCATGTGAGATGATTGCGGCCGGAGCCATCGGCAATGTGCGTGAGGTTCATGCGTTCTATGGTGCTCGCTTCTGGAAAACGGCGTTGTATGAGACACGTCCGCCTGATACACCACCAGTGCCTGATGGACTGGACTGGGATTTATGGCTGGGTCCTGCGCATGAACGACCCTATCACCCGGAGTATCATCCATGGTGCTGGCGAAACTGGTGGGATTTCGGCACTGGATTGATTGGAGACCTTGGATGTCACAAGCTTTCTACTGTTTTCAAAGCGCTGAAACTGGGTTACCCCGTCGCAGTTGAAGCCTGTTCTACGAAGTTGAATTCGGAGACACATCCTCAAGGTGTAATGTCGCGGTTTGAATTTCCCGCACGTGGTGTGCTGCCGCCTGTTGTTTTGAATTGGTACGATGGCGGGCTTCGTCCTCCACGGCCACAGGAACTGGAGGCTGGACGTCCGTGGGGAAATAGTGGCGTGCTCTATGTCGGCGATAAAGGGAAAATGCTCGGGCATCGGTTGATACCTGAAACAAGCATGCGTGCGTTTGGGAAAGCGCCTCAGATCCTGCCTCGCTCGCCGGGGCACTACAAGGAATTTGTTGATGCCTGTCGTGGCGGGCCACCAGCAGGGTCAAACTTTGTGGACCACTCAGGTCTTTTGTCGGAGACCTGCATGCTCGGTAATGTTGCCGTTCGCGCGCGGAAAAAACTGCACTGGGACGGGCCGGGCATGAAGGTTACTAACGATGTTGCGGCCAACGCGTTCCTGCGTCGTGATTATCGCGCTGGCTGGACGTTGTGATATGAAAAAGATGAAGAGTATGGCTTTGGCATTTGTTTGTTTGTTTGTTGGTAGTTGCATTATCTGTTGTAGGTCAAGGTGTTCAGCCAGATCCGAATGTCTCCGAGGAGTTGCGCATGCGGGATGGAATTCCCAATTTCTTTGCGAGACTGGAGTCAGGTAAATCCGTACGAATTGCTTATCTTGGTGGGAGCATCACTGCTGCAAAAGGGTGGCGTCCTAAAAGTTTTGCATGGTTCAAGGAACAGTATCCTAATGCAGCGGAGCCGCAACCAAACTTAACCCTTGTGATATGCGAATATTTTCTCCTTCATTGAACAGTTGTGTAATAAGCATCACTGCATTAGTCAACAACGCTTCGCGTTGCA
>JAQIBS010000011.1 GCA_027858965.1 Kiritimatiellia bacterium | reverse complement strand
TGCAACGCGAAGCGTTGTTGACTAATGCAGTGATGCTTATTACACAACTGTTCAATGAAGGAGAAAATATTCGCATATCACAAGGGTTAAGTTTGGTTGCGGCTCCGCTGCATTAGGATTTAATGGGTTATTATTCATGATCAATAAGGATAATATATTAGATTGGAGCTTGGGTCAATCTTATTAAATCAATGAATTGAGTGAATCGAATGGATTGGCGAGTCCGGGTGCATTGGAGAGATCTGTCGGTGTTGAGCCAGCAGTCCGGTGTTTGGCATCCAGAAGTTTCTCATGCTCATGATCGTGGCAGTAAATGCAGAGAAGCTCCCAGTTGCTGCCATCCGGCGGGTTGTTGTCGTGGTTGTGATCTTTGTGATGTACTGTAAGCTCTTTCAGGCGTTTGCCGGAGAACTCCCGTCCACATGATGCGCAGAGGTGCGGATATAGTTTTAAGGCTTTTTCACGGTAGCCGGTTTTACGAGCGCTCGTATCGCGGTGAAGCTCATCCAGTATTTTCTTCTTCTGAGCATCTGTCAGAGGGGTTCGTCTTGTAGCCATTGATATTATCCTTTCAATTTGGGGAAGCAAGCAGGATGCTTGCATTACTTTACTACGCATTAATTCACTCATGGGGATGTTCAACTGAGCTAAAATGCGCCCCTAATGCGCCTTATGGCAGTTCAATGAATTAATTTAAAGGTTTTCTCTCTTCGCTACCACATTATTCTATCTGTTTTTTATCTACAATTTTCAAGATAGATGATCAGGTTGGGGAAAGGGTGATACCGTTCATGCAGTGGATAAATTCTTCTCATTTCAACGCGGAATAAATCTTTCTGAACGTTAAATTTTCATTTTCCGGTCATTTTCCAGACGTTTTTTATCTTTTTCGGCTTGCAATCGCCCCTGAAAATGTTCTATGCTAATAAACCCATAAATGAAAGGCTTTGATTTAATCATGAAGAAGAAGATTCATCCAAAATATGAAGTAGCTACAATCACATGCGCCTGTGGCCATGTAGTTGAAACACGCTCAACCAAAAAAGAAATGCAAGTAAATACATGTTCAGCTTGTCATCCCTACTTTACTGGGCAGAAGACAATGCTTGATACAGAGGGTCGCGTAGACCGCTTTATGAAACGTTACGCTATTGCAGACTAGTTTTGTTGCACGGAAGTGCTCCAAAGGTTTGTTTGTTCCACGGCCGGGTGGCGCTTGACCTGTTCATGCGTTTACCGGCCTGTTTTTTTGCATTTTAGTCATGATAGATAAAAAACATATCGAAAAGGTTCTGAGTAAGATTCAGACAGCCGAGAATGCGCTCTCTGATCCCGCTGTGCTGGGGAATGCCAAACTCTATCGTAAAAATGTGCGCGAACACTCATCTCTCAAGAAACTTGAGGGGATTTCGCATGAATATTTTCGATTGCTCAATGCTCTTGAAGAGAATCGCGAGATGATTGACGACTCGGATATGGACCCTGAGCTGGTTGAGATGGCGCGTGAAGAGATTAGTTCCATTAAAGAGCGGATTCCCGTTGTTGAACGGAGTGTCCTCGCTGGATTGCTTCCGCCTGACCCCGTCGACGCCCGTAATGCGGTTGTTGAGATCCGTGCCGGAACCGGCGGCGATGAGGCCGCCCTTTTTGCAGCGGTTCTTTTCAGAATGTATTCACGTTTTTGTGATGAAAAAGGGTGGAAGATCTCTGTTATCGATTCCAACGAAACGGGACTGGGCGGTTACAAGGAGATCATTTTTACAGTTATCGGGGATGGTGCTTATAAGGCATTTAAGTTTGAGAGTGGCGGCCACCGCGTTCAGCGTATCCCGGAAACCGAGACACAGGGGCGTATCCACACCTCTGCGGCGACTGTGATTGTATTCCCCGAGGCTGATGAAGAGGATGAGTTGCATATTCCGGAAAGTGACCTGCGTATTGATCTTTTCTGTTCCAGCGGAAATGGAGGGCAGGGGGTTAATACAACTTACTCCGCAGTCCGGATTACTCATCTGCCCACAAATCTGGTTGCACAGTGTCAGGACGAACGTTCTCAGCATCGCAACAAAGAGAAGGCCATGAGTGTGCTCAGTGCACGAATTCTCGATAAACAGCGCATGGAAGAGCAGGCCCGAATTGGCAAGACCCGTATGGATCTGCGGGGTTCCGGTGATCGCAGTCAGCGTATTCGTACTTACAATTTTCCGCAAAACCGCATGACTGATCATCGTGTTAATCTGACCTTATACAGTCTCGACCGTATTGTTGAGGGGGCTTTGGATAATCTGCTGGATGCATTGCAGAGCCATGACATGGATCAGCGTCTGGAAGCGGAACTCGGTGTTACGAAGGACGATTAGTTACTTATAGCTCAGAAGCTGCAACAAAAAACAAGAAATTTGCGTTAGTTCAAGTGGTTGAAATTGTTAAAAAGGTTGAAATGGTTTCCGCCTTTACGCGCTTTCAACTACTTCGACCCCTTTAACCGCTTTAACCTTTTTAACCTTCAACCCTTTTAACCATCTCTCCTATGCAACGCAAAGCGTTGCTGTCTAAAGCAGCGATGCTTATCGCACAACCAGTAAATGAGTGAGTAAAGCTTTCACATATCACAGAGGCTTAGTTTGGTTGCGGCGAAAAGCAGCTTTAGTATTTATCCGGCTTGAATTCACGCTGCTCTTTGCTGGATTGGAATATATTATCGTAGAGTCTGATTAAATTATTACAGACGCGGCTTACGCTGTATTTTTGTTGGATATGCTGTTTGGCTTTGGTTGTCATCCGTAGACATTCAGCAGGATTTTGTAATAACTCAACTGCAATTTCGGCAAAATTCTCTGGTTCTCCATTTGCTGCCAGTCGTCCGGTTACTTTATCGGTTATAATGGTTGCGGGGCCACAAGTGTCGGCCGCTATAACAGGAACTCCAGCGCCCATGGCTTCACAGATAATTCGTCCAAAAGGTTCCCTGATCGCGGGGTGGATCAAAAGGTCAAGTGCTGGAATAATCTGTTCCGGCTGATCAATATTGTTGATCCAGCTAAAGCACTTGCTCAGTCCTTTTTCGGTGACAAGTTCCTTTAACTGTTTGATATATCTGGTGTTTTCGTTAAAAAGGTCTTTGCCGACGATAACGAAGTGTGCTTCGGGGCTCTCTTTTTTGATTAATGCGGCGCTTTCAATAAAATGGTTATGCATCTTCCAGGGAATAAGATGAGCGACCATCCCGATAAGAGGTTTTCTTTCCGGCAGATTGTGTTTGGAGCGCAATTCGGCTTTATTTGAGTTTTTGAAAATCGATAGGTCGATGCCGTTGCGAATCAGATGAATTTTCTGGCGGTGAAGGGGGGAGACCATATCGGAAAAATATTCATCAATAGACTCGGATGCTGTAATGAGACATACCGCCTTACGAATCGCAGGCCGGAGTAGAGAACTGGGAAGTTTTATATCACGTATATGCCAGATAACCGGTATGGATGAGCGTACATGCATAGTTGTCAGTAAGGTGGCGAGCGAGTTTGTGTGCACGATGTCCGGGGCGCTGACATTGATTATTTGATTCACAGAGTGCGGTGATTTCAACAGTTTGGCTATCGTAGTAAAAAAGGAAAATCCTTTTTTTGAAGCACGAATAGAGGATATGGGGTAGATTGTAAAATCGGCGGCGTGGAATTTGTCATACAGCGGACCTCGTGGCACCGCGATTTCAACGGAGATTCCGGATTTGGCTAGCTCTTGACAGACTTCAAACATGCTGTGTTGAGCACCACCGAGCTCTGAGACAACATCCATCCATAAAATTTTATATTTGCGGGATTCTTTCATGCATAATCTCTAATAAAGATAACGTAGTAATTCCGTTTCGATTATTTATTAATACCGATTTTTATTCTCAAATTTAAAGCAGATTATCATTTTTGATAAGTCGTGGCAACTATACTTTAGTTGAAAGATGGTTCTGTTTTTGTATCGTCGATTGACAAAGTAAATGTACCATCCTGTGATCGGAGGTGGCGCATTTAGTCTGCCAGAGGATGGTGGCGCATTTAGTCTGTCTGGACTTCTCCAAGTTAAAGTGATTGCCTTCACCCTTTACCCGTTATTAAGCATCTGATAATATACTAAGGAATTGATATCAATATCGTAAAGGAGGAGGGATATGAATAAAATTACTATGCTTACAGGTTTGTTAATATCATCGTTGATGATAAACGGTTGTAGTAAGAATGACAGGGAGCCTGTTGATTCGGGGGTAGAGTCACAGAAGGCCTTTTCCGTTGTTGAACTTGATGATGCCACATTTGATGCTGCGATTGCGAGCGGTGTTGTGCTGGTTGACTTCTGGGCTCCCTGGTGTCCGCCGTGTCGTAAACAGCTTCCTTTGGTTGATCAGGCCGCCAGCCAGCTTGAAGGAATTGCCAGGGTTGCGAAGGTGAATGTGGATAAAGGAAAAAGCACAGCAGGCAAGTTTAAGGTTTCCAGTATTCCAACCTTGATTGTTTTTAAAGATGGAAAAGAGGTTAAGAAGTTTGTAGGGGTAACCCAACCGGATGTTTTGGTAAAGGCGGTTAAAGCGGCGTTGCAGTAGTTCATTAGTTCGTATATAAAATAAAACAGAAAGAGAATAAATTATGATTCGTATATTAACCGGGGCGATTGTTTTATCCGCTATGATGGGGATGGCTGTTGAGCAGTGTCCGCTAACAGCACCTAAAGAGGCCGAAGGCATGGAATGCTTGTTTAACAGCAAGGATTTGACAGGATGGGATGGTGATACCACATTGTGGAAGGTGCAGGATGGTGCCATCCGTGGTGAGACAACGCCTGAGGTTAAGGCCAAGGGTAATACATTTCTGGTCTGTACAAAGGGACCTTTTAAAGATTTTGAATTACGTCTCTCTTATCGCTTGAGCGCCTCTAATAACTCAGGTATTCAGTATCGGTCAAAGAGAATTGAGAGTGGCGGAAACAAATGGATTGTTCGGGGCTATCAGCATGAGATACGTAATGAGAATAAATTTCCTAATGTCTCAGGGTTTATCTACTCCGAAGGCGGCTTGGCTGGAAAGGGCAGAATTTGCCTCTGCGGTGAGCAGGCGGTACGTGATGCAGAGGACAGAAAGACAATTACAAAGGAGCTGATTACTAACGATGAGTATAAAAAGCTCTTTAATCTGAATGGATGGAATGATGTTGTGATTATCGCCAAGGGTAATCATCTTCGCCATTATCTGAATGGTCGTAAGGTTCTTGATTACACAGATAACAGCCCCAAGGCTCTCCTTGAGGGTGTGATTGCTCTGCAGCTTCATGCAGGCACACCGATGTGGGCGGAGTATAAGAATGTTCGCATTAAAGAGCTGAAATAATTCGCTTTCAGCGAATTATGTAATTCCGTTTCACGGAATGGCATTGGTGGAGGCTTTGGTGTTTGATCCCGCTGAGCAGCGCAACAAGGTTGCGCTGACTCAAAGTGCCGATATGTTCTGCGCACTTCAGAGCGTTATTCACGGCCAACATGAGTTTGTTAATATGAGTCGCTGATCATGGGTCGTGCGTCATATTAACATCCTTGTAGCGTTGAGATGGTTGGAAGAGAGATATTTTATGAAACAAATTTTATTAATCGTGGCAATGTTCTCGGCGGTATCTTCTTCGGTGGCAGATATTGAATCTTTCCGCATGCTTGATGCGCGTAATATTATTAATGGCATGGGGATTCCCAGTGAGAACTACTGCGATCAGCCCTATGTTGTTACCGCTACAAATGGTGAGTGGATCTGTGTTATGACCACAGGAACCGGTCTCGAAGGGCAACCTGGTCAGCATGTGGTCTCATGCGTGAGTACAAACAGGGGGCAGAGCTGGTCGGCGTTAACCGATATTGAGCCCGCAGACGGACCTGAGGCATCCTGGGCTACCCCTCTGATAACCCCGTCCGGGCGTATCTATGTATTTTTTACCTATAATGGAGATCGGGTAAGTTCAATGCCGGGAGAAACCTCTCGCATTAGAACCGACATGCTGGGGTGGTATTGTTTTAAATACTCTGATGATAACGGCAGAACATGGTCGGCTCAGCGCTATCGTGTGCCGATTCCATTGACTGCATGTGACAAACGAAATCAGTGGCAGGGTGAGGTCCAGATTTTCTGGGGAATTGATAAACCGAAGGTCAGCAATGGCGTTGTTTATTTTGCATTTACAAAACTGGGCCGCTATATGCTGGAACAGGGTGAGGGATGGATTGTTAGTTCGGATAATATTCTGACAGAGCGTGATCCTGAAAAGATTGCATTTAAGATTTTGCCTGGTAACGGCAAGCAGGAGTCAGGGATCAGGAGTCAGGTGCTGGGTAGTGTGCAGGAGGAATTCAACCTTGTTCCGCTGGGGAAGGACTCAATGCTTTGCGTGAACCGTACAGTGAAGGGAAGGCCAGCGCACAGCTATAGTCGTGATAACGGGGTGAGCTGGACAGTGCCGGTTCCCATGACCTATGCTCCTGGCAAGCGCCAGATCAAAACTCCGCGAGCCTGTCCCAAACTCTTTAAAACATCTGAGGGTAAATATCTATTCTGGTATCACAACCATGCAGGAACCAGTTTTAAGGGTCGTAATCCGGTTTTTCTCTCTGGCGGGATTCTTGCTGATGATGGTTATGTGCATTGGTCAGAGCCTGAGATTGTGCTTTTTGACTCTGATCCCCGCATTCGTGTCAGCTATCCGGATTTGATTGAGCAGGATGGAGAGTTCTGGCTTACGGAGACTCAGAAGAGTGCGGCACGTGTGCATAAGATTGATCGCTCCCTGTTAGAAGGGATGTGGCAGCAGGGTGTGGCGGCAACCATTTGCCGGGAGGGCATGCTGGTTGAAAAATACGACTTCACTAATGGCATCAGTCATGTAGATGTTCCGAAGGCGTTTGGGCGTATAGATAATGGTGGATTCTCTGTGGAGTGCTGGTTTGATGTGAAGACCATGAAGCCGGGTGAAGAACTCTTTGATTCAATAGATCCGCGGGGCAGGGGCTTGCGGATTGTAAATTTTGAGCGCGATGGCAAACGTATTTTGCAGATTGAAATGTGCGATGGTTCTCGTATTACCGCATGGCGCAGCGAAGCCGGAGTTTGTCTTGAGAGTCAGCTGCAGCATGTGGTCTTTATTTGTGACTATTCAGCTGCGATTATATCAGTGATTTTGAATGGCCAGTATTGTGACGGTGGAGTCAGCCGTCAGTATGGCTGGGGAAGGATGCCGCTGGAGGCGGATGCCGTGAATGGCGCAGTGGTGGCAGAGCTCTGTGATGATGTGAAGATGATTCGTCTGTATGGACGGGCGATAAGGACCTCTGAGGCGGTTGCGAACTTTCGCAGTGGCGCTGAAAATGATATGAACCCATGAAAGGGATTAAGGAAAATGAGTGAATTGATTGTTGCGCTGGATGTATCTTCTACAGCGGAGGTTGAAGAGGCGGTTGAAAGATTAGGCGATGCTGTATCGTTTTACAAGATAGGACTGGAGCTTTTCAGTGCTGCGGGTCCTGATGTGGTACGGGCTGTTAAAGCTCGCGGAAAAAAGGTTTTTCTTGACCTTAAGCTGCACGATATTCCCCGCACTGTTGAACGTGCGGTTTTGTCCGGTGCGGATCTGGGGGTGGATCTGATGACTATTCATGCCTCCGGTGGCAGAGCTATGATTAAAGCGGCCGCGGATGCAGCTGCTCAGTGTGGAGAGAGAGCTCCGAAGATTCTGGCTGTGACGGTTTTGACATCGCTTGATCAATCAGATCTGGATGATCTTGGAGTTTCTCGTGAACCGGCTGCACATGTTGAGGCGCTTGGTCGACTGGCTTGTGAAAATGGTGCGGATGGCATTGTCTGCTCGCCGATGGAAGTGGCGCGTATGCGCTCGGTTCTCGGTGAGGATGCCTTGCTGTGTACGCCCGGAGTGCGTCCGCAGGGCGCGGATGTTGGTGATCAGAAACGAGTTGCGACCCCGGCACAGGCGGTCAAAGATGGCTCAACCCATCTGGTAGTGGGGCGTCCGATCATGCAGGCTGCCGATCCGCAGGCTGCGGCACGCGCAATTGTTGCGGAGATGGGCGCAGTTGAAGGTTGAAGGGGTTAAAGAAGTTGAAGGTGCGGGCATTTTAACTGTTTGAACCATTTCAACCATTTGAACTATTTCAACCATTAAGGATTTTAGATGAAAAAGATAAAATTTAGAAGGCCGTACCGCAGACCGCGGATGCGGAAGATACCAATTCGGGCGATGATTCCGAATATGGTCACGCTGATGGCTGCGGCGAGTGGAATTACATCCATTCAATACAGTTCGCAGGGCAACTGGAGATTTGCTATCTTTGCTATCTTTGCGGCCTGTATGCTGGATGGTCTGGATGGACGGGTGGCCCGTATGTTGAATGCCAGCTCAAAGCTGGGTGCTGAACTGGATTCACTCTCTGATTTTGTGAGCTTTGGAGTGGCTCCGGCGTTGTTTACCTATTATTGGATTATGGAACCCATTGCCGCCGGCAGTACGGCGGAGAGTTACAAAGGGCTTTACTGGGCGCTCTCTCTCTTCTACGCTATGTGTGGAGGCTTTAGGCTGGCGCGTTTCAATATTATGATTGATGATGAAAACCGTCGCTCTTATTGGAATAATTTCTTTACTGGGCTTCCATCTCCGGGTGCGGCTGGCTTGTTGCTGACACCGGCGATCTGGCAGATCCACACCGGTTATGCCGGGTTGCAGAATCCGGTTGTCGGATGTGTGATGCTGGTGAGTATGGGTGTTTTGATGGCCTGTCCGCTACCAACTTTCTGTGCTAAGGCAATCCATATCAAGGTGAAGTATCTGCCCCCGTTTTTGTTGGTAGCAATGTTTACAATTGGAATGCTGATATCGCAGTTCTGGCTGACGCTGGGAGTTATAGGGCTGGTTTACTTCAGCTCAATACCGGTTTGTTTTGTCGCCTTTTGGCGAATGAAGCGACAGTATGAGGCCGAGCGTAGTCCAGCTAAAGTAAGCGTATGAGTGAGCTAGTGCGAGAGTTCGTTAGTGATGGGAGTGATGGGAGATGGGAAGAATAGGATTGATGCGAAGTATGGCTTGCTAGTACTGCCATAATTAATTACGCTGCCACCTGCCACCTGCCACCTGCCACCTGCCACCTGCCACCTGCCACCTGCCACCTGCCACCTGACCTATGCCTCTCGATGAGTATATTTGGCGCGATAATCTTTGATGGTGGCGGCAATGCCGTCGGCCAGTGAGATTTGCGGCTTCCAGCCCAGGCTGCGAATGAGGGTGGTGTCGCAGAGTTTGCGTGGGGGACCATCAGGCATAGATGTGTCAAACTTAAGTTCGGCCTGGCATCCGGATGCTTTTTTAATCATCAGGGCCAGATCGCGAATGGTGATTTCTTCCCCTGAACCAATATTTGCCCAGTTCGGAGGATTCTCCAATTGCAGTAGAAAAAGAAGTCCATTGGCGAGATCATCCACATGCAGAAATTCGCGCAGTGGTGTTCCGCTTCCCCAGATGGTGACATGGCTGCTGTTCCTCAATCGGGCCTCTTCAATCTTGCGGATCAGAGCTGGCATTACGTGGGAGTTCTGCGGGTGATAGTTGTCGCCCGGTCCGTAAAGGTTGGTTGGCATGGCAGAGTGATAGCAGAGACCGAACTCTTCACGGTAATATTGGCAGAGTTTTAATCCTGTAATTTTGGCGAGTGCATAGCCTTCGTTGGTTGGTTCAAGCTCTGATGTGAGCAGGGCTTTTTCAGGAATGGGCTGCGGTGCCATGCGAGGATAGATGCAGGTGCTTCCCAGAAAGAGAACACGCTGAATCCCTAACTGTCGGGCAGAATGGATGATATTGGCCGAAATCATCATGTTGTCATAGAGAAAATCTCCGCGTTCGGAGCGGTTGGCTTCAATTCCCCCTACCTTGGCTGCGGCAATAATAATTACGCCGGGGCGTTCTGTTTCAAGGAATCGGGCGGTCTTTGCTTGTTTTGTCAAATCAACCTCTTTGCGGGTTGCTGTAATGGGCTTGGGGAGTCCGAGAGCTTTGATTGCTCTGAGAATTGCCATACCAACCATGCCACGATGGCCGGCAACATATATTCTGTCTAAATTTTTCATAATTCACCTGTAAAAAAATTATTCTCCCTCTCTAAAGGGTTGTTTTCAAATACATGCCTAACACTTATGATTATAACATTGTCTAAAAGGGTTGCAAGACTTTTTAGGGGGGTGCTGGTTGCGTTATGGGAGTGATAGGAGGTATGGGAGATGGGAAGGATAGGATTGATGGGAAGTATGGCTTGCTGGTGATGCCATGAGTAATTACGCTTCCTCCAACCTCTAACCCCTGACCTCCTAACCCTTAGCTCCTGCGCTCTCTGTGGCATAGCCACCGCCAGTCATTTGAACTGCCAGTTCCTGTCGAGCATAGTTCATATCTGATTCAACCATCATCCGGGTCAGCTCCTTGAAAGATATTTTAGGTTCCCAGTCAAGGACCTTACGTGCTTTGGATGGGTCGCCCAGCAGTAGATCAACCTCGCTTGGGCGGTTGTAACGAGCATCATGTTTGACATATTCTCTCCAGTCCAGGTCTAAAAGGGCGAAGGCCTCTTCGCAGAACTCCTGCACGCTGTGGGTCTCGCCTGTGGCAATTACAAAATCATCGGGAGTGTCCTGTTGTAAAATGCGCCACATGGCATCCACATAATCGCCAGCAAAGCCCCAGTCTCGCTGGGCATCAAGATTACCGAGGTAGAGCGAACTTTGCAGCCCCACTTTGATTCGGGCGGCAGCCATCGTGATTTTACGGGTTACAAAAGTTGGGCCGCGGCGTGGAGATTCGTGATTAAAGAGGATGCCGTTACTTGCATGCATGTTGTACGCTTCACGATAGTTAATAGTTGCCCAGTGGCCATAGAGCTTGGCAACGCCATACGGAGAGCGGGGGTAAAAGGGGGTGCTTTCGGTTTGCGGGGTTTCCTTGACTTTGCCGTAGAGCTCGGAGGAGGAAGCCTGATAAAATTTAATTTTCTGCTCCATGCCGGTCTCGCGAATGGCCTCCAGTAGACGGATTGTGCCCAGTGCGGTTATATCGGCGGTGTACTCGGGGATGTCGAAAGAGACTCGTACATGACTTTGAGCTCCCAGATGATAGACTTCATTGGGTTGAATCTCATAGATTAACTTGGCTAATCGCCCTGCATCAGAGAGGTCTCCGTAGTGCAGAAAAAGTTTTGTTCCCATGATATGTGGATCTTGATAGAGGTGGTCGATCCGCCGGGTGTTAAAGCTGGATGAGCGACGTATAATTCCGTGAATTTCATAGCCTTTCTCAAGAAGAAGTTCTGTAAGATAGGAGCCATCTTGTCCTGTGATTCCGGTGATAAGTGCGCGTTTCATAACTTTTCCTTTCGTTTATTTCCTTCAGATTAGCAGAGCTGGTAAATTTGTCTATTGCGTAAATGCGAAAATATGTATTATGATATTGCGCAAATCAAGGAGTTTGCTTTAGTTGCTATAGGCTCAACTTTGTGTTCTTTTTGCACGTTTTTTATCTCTCACGGAGGCACAGAGATCACTGAGTAATAGTCCTTATCTGTTATATTACACTCTGTGGGCTCCGTGCCTCTGTGAGAAATATTATTGACGTAGTAACAACCAACTGTATTCAATCAGTTTGGTTGCGGCTGAAAACAGCTTTAGTAGAAAAGAGGAGCTTTGTGAAAAAAAGGACCATAGGAGTTGTTTTAGAGAGTGATTTCGAGTATGGAGTTGCTGTTTTTGAGGGTATCCGTCAGGCCGTAGATAATATTCCGGAGTGGCGGCTTGTACCGGTTATGCAGTCGCAACAGGGATTTTTGACTCGTTTGTCCCAGGCGGGGGAGCTGGATGGAATTATTGCCCCGGCTATAAGTGACCGATGGGTGGAGAGTTACAGCCGGAGTAATCCTGCTTTTGTGAATATCTCAAATATTTCAAAAGTGGAGACGCTTTCATCGGTGGTTATTGATGATCGCGCGGCCGGTGCAATGGTGGCGCGTCACTTTACAGAGATGTCTATCAAACGGGTTGGGGTTGTCGCTGAAAAGGCGGTTTACTCATCGAGATTGCGTAAAGATGGCTTTTGTGATGAATTAAAGGAGGGTGAAATAGAGTTACCATCCAGTGAAGGGGGTTACAGCTATGAAGGGGAGTGGGAGGCGTGGTTGAGAATGCTTGAGGGTGAGATAGCAATTTTTGGAACAAGCGATAGGTTAGCCCGGCGTTTTATGAATCTTTATAACAAGATTAAGGATGGGTTGCAGGTCAATGTCGGGGTTGTGGCTGGAATAGGTGATTCTTTGATCGAACGGACACTTTCAGGAATTGATTTGAGTTCGGTTGTTCTGCCGGCAAAGAAAGTGGGGGTGGAGGCTGTTCGCTTGATGCAGAATATGCTCGGGGGTGATTTGGAGGTGGTCCATCTTAAGATAAAACCGGATGATCTGATTATCAGGCGTTCCTCAGCTGGATATACGAATTTTGATGAATTTATGGTAAAAGCGTTGGGATATATTGATCGTATGCTTGCGGGACGCTTGTCGGTGGATGATTTAGCTCGATTTTCAGGAGCGTCACGTCGTAAACTGGAAATGTGTTTTCAGAGGGAACTGGGGATGGCTCCCGCTGCGTATATCAGGCGGAAACGCAGTGTGCTGGCGGAGAGGCTTTTAAAAGAAAGTAGACTGACAATCAGGCAGATTGCACTACGGTGCGGGGCTGGGACACTACAGGCCTTTACAGCACAGTTTAAACAGGTGCATGGAGTTCCGCCGGGGGCGTTTAGAGATGAAAAACATGCTTGCGGTTTGGAGGTTGCTAAGAGATAATATACAGACAAAACAAATAGCTTTCAGGAGATAGTAAAAAAATGATGATTTCAGAAGAGCAGCGTAACGCAATTAAGGCGTGGGTGATTGCCGGTGATTCACTGGCAGATGTACAAAAAAAACTCAAGAGTGAGTATGAGTTGACCATGACCTATATGGATGTTCGGTTGTTGGTATTGGAGATTGGTGCAGAGGTTCAGGATGAGCCGGAGCCGGAACCGGAACCAGAACCGGTTGCCGTACCTCCCGCACCGCAACCTCCGCTTGAACAGGCTGCTGCGCCGCGCCCTGGTCCATGGCAGGTTGCCGCGGAGGAAGCCCCGCATGAAGGTGAGAGTGATCCGAATGTTTCGCTCTCTATTGACCGCTTGGTAGTTCCCGGTTCGATGGTTAGCGGCGATGTCACTTTCTCTGATGGGACAAAGGCCCGCTGGATGATTGATAATCAGGGACGCTTTGGTTTGGAACCGGAAGTTAAGGGATATGAGCCGACGGATATGGATTTGCAGATGTTTCAGATGCAGTTGAGAACAGAGTTACAGCGTAAAGGTTATGCGTAGGGGCGACATGAATGTCGTCCGTACATTATTTTAAAGGGAAAAGGAAAATTATGAAGATAGGATTTTTAGGCTCCGGGAAAATGGCAGAGGCCATTTTGAGTGGGATATTACAGAGTGAACTGGTTGCACCCTGTGATGTGATTGCCTGCGATACATCAGATGAACGTCTCAATTTAATGAAGTCAGAGTATTCGGTTGAAACCACTAGGAATGCGGCAGAGATGGTTAAGAGCTGTAGTGTAGTGGTGCTGGCTGTTAAACCGCAGGTTATGGAGTTGGTTCTTGAAGAGGTGAAGGATCTTTTTACAGATGAACATCTGTTAATCTCTATTGCAGCAGGTAAGAAGCTTGCTTTCTTGAGAGGTGCCTGCGGTGATAAACCGCGCCTGGTGCGTGTTATGCCTAATCTGGCACTGATGGCACAGGAGGGCATGAGTGTTTTTTGCATGGATGATAAAGATGCCGATCCTGATCGTGAATTAACCTCCCGTATTTTTGGTAGTTCAGGCTCTGTTCTTGAACTGAATGAAGAGTACTTTGATGCCGTGACGGCTTTGAGTGGTTCAGGTCCGGCTTTTGTGGCGTATCTCTTGAAGGGTATGATTGATGGTGCCGTGAAGCAGGGGCTGGCTGAGGATGCAGCATGTCTGATGGCGGAACAGACTATGATAGGCACCGGTATTTATCTTCAGCAATCAGGTCGTGATATCGGAGAGTTTATTCAGGCGGTCTGCTCTCCAAAGGGAACAACCGAGGCGGGGATGAATGTTCTCAACAGCTCTGATGTGGCTGAGACTCTGGGTAAAACTTTGGCTGCAGCTGCAGATCGCAGTCGGGAATTAAGCTAGAAACAGTTTGGCTGTTTTTAGCATAGCGCATAGAGCTTAGAGTAGAGGGCATGGGGAAATTAATGCTGCGTCAATGAATTGCTTGCTCATACGTTGCAGTTTTCAAATGCTATGCGCCATGCCCTAAGCACTTTGCCAACCCGGAGGGTTGAACATGAACCGCAGAATTGGATTCATAGGAATTATATTAGAGAACCACGATTGCGTGGAGCAGGTCAACCATTTGATATCAGAGAGTTCAGATATTATTCTGGCTCGGATGGGGCTGCCGCAGCGTGATAGAGGTGTTTCGGTGATTACTCTAGTGGTTGAGGCAACGACCGATGAGGTTGGATTGCTGACTGGACGGTTGGGCGCCATGAAGGGTGTTTCGGTGAAGTCGGGGCTGGCTAAGGAATTGACGGGTGAAGAGTGAAGGCGGGACACTTGAAAAAAAGGAGATTATGATGAAGTTAGATGCAGAGTTTTGTGAGAAGCGTTGTCCGATTTGTACAAGAGCGCGTGAAGGAAAACCCATTGCGGTTTTTCTGCAGAAAATTGAGATGTTTCTGACCGGCGGGGGGTGTCCAGCTGGTAAGGATCGGCAGAAAAAATACGGCGTTAAACCGAATGAGAAAATTCCGGGAAAGAAATCATGAGAGGCCAATATTATGAAAAGAGAGAAGAGGGGATTGAATCGGCGTAGATTTCTAAGTTATTCCGGCTTGGCTGCGGCAAACTGCTTTTTTGCCAGTTCATGCAGTAGTGTGAATTTTGCCGGATGCAAGAAGCCGAATGTTCTTTTTGTGCTGGCTGATCAGTGGCGGGCTCAGGCCTGCGGATATGCGGGTGATCCAAATCTGAAAGGGATGACACCCAATCTGGATAAACTGGCCAGTGAGAGCGTTAATCTGGTAAATGCAATTTCCAACTGCCCTGTCTGCACTCCTTATCGCGCCTCTTTGATGACCGGACAGTATCCGCTGACAAACGGTCTCTTTTTGAATGACCTTTGTTTGAGTAATGAGGCTACCTCAATTGCGCAGGCATATAACAATGCGGGGTATGATACCGGTTTTATAGGGAAATGGCATCTTGATGGACATGGTCGGTCAGCCTATATTCCCAAAGAGAGACGGCAGGGCTTTGAATACTGGAAGGTTCTTGAGTGTACGCATAACTATAATAAATCGCATTATTATGACAACGACAACCCAACCCGTAAAACCTGGGCGGGTTATGATGTTTTTGCGCAGACTAAAGATGCTCAGAGTCATATCAGGGCCTGTGCCGATAAGAGTAATCCTTTTATGCTGATTCTTTCCTGGGGTCCTCCTCATAACCCTTATCAGTCAGCGCCGGCGAGTTATCGGGCGCTTTTTCCTAAAGAAAAAATAGCGACGCGCCCTAATATGAAAGGCGATTTCAAAGGAGATCTTGCCGGATATTATGCGCACATTGCCGCGCTGGATAAGAGTCTTGGGGATTTGTTGAAAACTATCGACGATATGGGATTACGCGATGATACGATTGTTGTCTTTACCTCGGACCATGGTGATATGATTGGCTCGCATGGATTAATCCGCAAACAGAAACCATGGGATGAGGTCGTTCGTGTGCCGTTTCTGCTGCGCTATCCGAAAATACACAAGGGCGGGCGCAAGCTGGAATTTCCAATGGGATCTCCCGATATCATGCCGACTCTCTTGGGGATGTGCGGCATAGATATCCCCGATTCCGTGGAGGGAAGTGATTTCTCCGCCGTCTTTGCAGGGGCTGCTGAACCGGAAGATCATGCCGCCTTGATACAGTGTCCATCTCCCTTTGGAGAGTGGAAGCGAGTTAACGGAGGGCGTGAATATCGCGGGGTACGTACAGTGCAATATACCTTTGTGCGAGATCTTCAGGGGCCCTGGCTGATGTATGATAATGACAAGGATCCCTATCAGTTGAATAACCTGGTTGGGAATCCTGAGTATGCCCAGTTGCAGAAGAGACTTGATCGAAGATTACAGAAGATGCTGAAAGTGCGTGGTGATACATTTGAGCGGGGCGAGGTTTATATTGCCCAACGGGGCTATAAGGTTGATAAACATGGAACTGTGGGATATTGAAGAGTGAAGAGTGAAGGGTGAAGAGTGAAGGGTGAAGTGAGGTTTGAAGGGCTTTAGGCGGTTAGGCTTTAGGGCACGCATTGAATAGGGCTATTGGGTCATACAGAATGGGCCGCATGTGAGATTGCTGATTTTTTTGATTGGTACTCAGAATACAAACGATTACGCTCATCACTTGCCACTTGCCACTTGCCACTTGCCACTTGCCTCTTGCCACTTGCCACTTGCCACTTGCCACTTGCCACTTGCCACCTGCCACTACTTGAAAATTATGGATGAACAAATAACTGAGAAAAAAATGAACACCCGGATTGAGTCGTGGTTGCGGTTGCTGAGAGTTCCGAACCTTCTGACTGTGCCGGGAGATCCTATCGCCGGTTATTTGCTGGCGGTGCTCTGTTTTGGCATTGAACCTTCGCTATTGAAGTTATTGCCTGCCGCGGGAGCGGCGCTCTGTCTCTACTGTTTCGGGTTGCTTCTGAATGACATGGTGGATCTGAAAATAGATCTGGAGGAGCGTCCGGAGCGTCCTTTACCGGCGGGTCATGTTTCGTTTAACAGTGCACGCAATGCCGCTGTAGCTTTTGGCGTTACCGGTTTGAATTGTGCACTCTTTGCCGGAGTGCCGGTGCTATACGCAGCCGCACTCTTATCGACTCTGATTATTTTTTACAATGCCGGGTTTAAACGTCTGCCGGTTGTCGGTGTTGTGACAATGGGCTTATGTCGTGGCTTGAGTTTTTTGCTGGGATGTTTTGCAGCGCTCGCGCAGCCGGATAAAATTTTATCTTCAGCCGGCATTCCATTGCTGCTTGGTTTTATCGCTATAACTCTGACATTTATTGGGATTTCCGCAGTTGCACGCAATGAGATGGATGAGGAGAAATCACTTGGCTTTCAGCGCTGGCTACCCTTTACGGCACTGCTGATTACATTGCCGGGAATGGTTTTTGCGCTTTCGGCTTTGAAGCTGCTGAATCAAAGCAGTGCAATGGTTTATATATTCCTGATGGTTATGACTCTGATGCGCTCCTGGTTGCTGGGTGGATTGATGTACAAAGCACAGCCGGTGCCAGCTACGATCGGGGCACATATTCGTAATCATCTGATGGTTCAGGCTTGTCTGTGTGCTGTGGCCGGTGGAGGAACCGGGTTGGTGGCAGCCGCGATTCTGGTACTGGGGTCGCAGGTGTTTGCATCTCTGTCCAGGCGGTTTTATAGCAGCTGAGGTCAAAGCAGAGCTTTGCCGGCTTTAGTACCTCTCTTCTTAAATCCTATCATGTTTGCGAAAGATTTTTTGACCCGTCTACGCCAGAGGCTACGCCGTGGCACGGCAGGATTAACAGGATTTACAGGATTATTTTGGTTCA
>JAQIBS010000226.1 GCA_027858965.1 Kiritimatiellia bacterium | reverse complement strand
CAGGCAGTTGTTGGTGAACCGATCCCATACGCGCAGATGGTTAAAGGCGTTCGGGGCCGCAAGAAGAAGGGTTGACCACCATATGTGGCACCAACTTGAGCTAAGGGCATACCCCATTGGTATAAACACTCAGTAATGAGCCTGCCTCCGGCGCATAGGCGTCCTTAAAATCAAGCACCCTGCTGTTGACAGGTTGTTCTCCACTGGCACGCGTGCCCACCTGCGCTGACCAGGCAAGCCAACTCCAGTCGGGACTCACACGTGTAACCTGATCCTTTAGCACCGACACCTCAGCGGCTGGAAGATTAATCACAACTTTCTGCTGTGCTGGCGACAGATCACCGCGAAGAAAGAGACAGATCGACGCCCGTTCAGTGGCCTGTGCCAAAGGGTCTGAGGCAAGATCAAAGTAACCGATAGCGCCATTACCATCAAACATGCGGTCGAGACTATGCGAGTAGGTAAAACGCCAGAGCGCACTCCAATCCTGCAAAGCTCCCATCGCACCGGTCAGAATCCCCCCCACGCCACGAAACATGCCCGGTGCTGAATAGTTGTACTCTGATATCGTAGCCTGCATCGGCTTCAATTGACTCGACTCTTTGATGGAAAAGGCCAGCGAGAAGGCAACTTTAAATGGCACCCCTGCTGCATACTTTTTCTCACCATTATTTCCCAGGCGGAAGCTGAAGGTGTTTCCCCATTTGCGGTCATCCTGGATAAGAACAGGTGTCGGCTCATCAAAAGTCAGTATCAGAAGTCCCGTATGGGGCAGAGCCAGGTTCACTTCCAAACGTCGCACACGTCCACTGAACACACTCGATGAACCATACTCTGCCGGGAAAACGCCTTCTTTTGTATCGGTCTTCCAGCGAGCACCGTCCATCTTATCAACTGGCAGACGAAATCCAGCAAAAAGGGCATTCAGAGTCATGTCAAACTCCGGAGTCATGCGATATGTCGCATGAATGGAATCTGCATCCACCTGTTTCACTGTCACAGTGCAGGAAACTTTGATCTGGTCACCAGCCTTCAATTCAAAAGGGCAATTACCCTGAGCATCAGGAGAGACAAATCCAATTCCACTGACACTCTTTTTCCATCCAGCGGTATAGAGACGACCGGTCAGGTCAAACTCAGGGGCAGATACTTTCAATGTTCCACCCATTCTCAACAAAGCTTCTGCAGAAAAACTCGCAAAAGGCAGAAGCAAAACCAAAAAAACAACGTTCTTAATCATATAATTCCCTACTTCTTAAACCCCAAAAAATACACTAAACGTCGAAAAATAATCTTATTTCTTAGGCGTTAATTTCTATTGTTGTACTTTTGCTTTAAAAAATCGCAAAAATTTATTTGTTGAGATCGTCATGGAGCCATTTTTAAGTTCGTTTGAAATTGTATTAAATGGTGTCCACAGGTTAGTTGTTGCATCAACAGAATAGGTCCGCAATGAATCATCAAACGGCAACCAGCTAATTGCTATGTCGTCAGAAGTGGCAGTGATAAAGGTTTGAAAAACCGACTGTTCATTGGTAGGAACGGTAAGTGCAACGAATTCCTGCCATGAAACAAGTCCATCACCATCCGTATCCATATTGGCAAGTTCATTGTAGTTCGTTGCTCCTGGATAAAACTCAGCAAGCCACATTTCAGACATACCGTTTGTTATGATGATATCATTAAATGTTGCCATAATTGTTCCGCTAGCAGATATGTTCTGCCAGTCAAATGTTGAGGCTGCAGAAGTTACAGGACAGCCATTAGTTGTAAAACCTGCTAATTGATAATGTTCATCCGGAGTAGCTGTAAACAGGATATTGGTTCCTTTGGGCACATCAATCGTTCCGAGGGGAGCAATAATCCCAGGACCTTGAGCAGCAGCCATAATGACATACCATGGAAGTTCATAAGCTCCCATATCAACAGCGCCATGGGCAATTCGATTGTTACCAGCCAGATCAGAATCTGATGTCACATATTCATTCGATCCATGATCAATGCAAGGTGATGATAGAGATAATTCATAACATGAATTTGTCGAGAACAAAGGATCGGTCAAAATATTTCCCTGGTTGGCAGGGACTGTTCCTGTTCCGATGTTTGAATAGTATATTTCAGAACTGCCTTGTATATCATTTCCTGTATTACCATACACAATTGAATTTCTTACGTCAGCGTTAAGAATACCACCACAGCTGTCAGAGCCACGCCTGTTATCAACAACAGTACAATTTATAAATGAGGTTTGCGGGCTGGCATAGGGATTCTGGTAGAAAGCACCACCATTACCAGTCGCAGCGTTATCATGCAGCAGAGTATTTACAACAACGGCCGGGTTGCTATTTCCAAATATTGCCCCCCCATAAACAGCCTGATTGTGCGCAAGAGTGGAAGCAAAAATATCTGAATCCGTTGCGGCACCTCCAAACAAAGCACTGTTTGAGTCCATGGATCCATCTGTAAAAAATGAATTCGCAATAGCACCACCATATTCAGCAGAGCATAATAGTACGTCAACATCAGTTTCAGCATTTACATATCCCAAACCACCACCATAGTATGCTGAGCAATTTTCCACAAAAGAATTTCTGACAGTGGCACCAAAAACACCACCACCAAAATATCCTGCATGACAATTCCAGATTGTCAGATTATTGACAACGGCAGCCTCACTTTCAGCCCAGATACCACCACCATTGTTTTCCATAAAATAATTAAGCCCTGTTTTTGTCTGACCATTCATAATATACATATTTTCAATCACGACACCATCAAGAAGAAGTACAGGTCTGTTAATATCTTCGCCATGAATTATAGGAGTATTGACACCTCGTAAAACAATATTCTTGTTTAAGACAACCACATTAGTTACAGATGCAGTGGATTCTCCAAAAACACGGCTGCCGGCTGAAGCCGTATAAATCCCGGGATTAACCAAAACCAGAGCCCACTCATCTGCCTCATTAACAGCTTCCTGAATAGTTTTTGAGGCATTGGCCCACGAGTTGAATCCATTTATCTCAAGTCCGGATGGGCTGACATAAACATATTCAGAATAATAGGAGAATAAATTGCTTATAACATATTCACCGGATCTTGCCTGATAAACAACATCCAGCAGATTCGTTGTGTTGATTTCATCAAACACAAATTCAATAGAATTATTTACCGGGTTAGTAACAATGTCCTTTACCTCAAATTCACCAACTGAGGCAGATGTCACATCTCCCACATCAATATTATTGGTTATCATCAAATGATCACCATATTGATCTCTCCAACGGCTATAGCCCATAGTTATATTCGTTGAAGCCACGCAAAAGCCTGTAACATCGATGCTTACATTGCTTACATTCAATGCATCAAATGCAATAAACAATTCTGATTCATAAGCATCAAAAGCACGGGGCAGAAAATTAATTGGAATCTCATACGTTTCAGCAGGATTGATTGTGATAGGTAATAAATTCTGATAATTTAACTGTTTAGCAAATGAATTCGCATTGATGTTATAGATCATATTATACCATAAGTCCTTAATGCCTGTTGTTTCATCAAACTCACAGTCTAAATACCCCTTATAGATACTGTTTTCCATATATAAAAGTGAATAGTCTGACTCAATTGAGAAAGTCGCAATCGGTATTGCAAATTCTTGGTCATAGGCTTTTGCAGCACAACCATAATAGTTAAAATACGAAAACGAGTATTCCAGAGGATTCGGAACACTAAGAGGCTGTTCGAAAAACATTTCAGAATCATCAAGACCTACAATATCAACTGGTTCCTGAATCATTGTCATACTTGAAACATCAGCCCCTATTGCCTGCCACAATTTGCTTCCCCAGTAAGTTGCACACCACGAGCCTGCAATAATCGGCTTTCCACTTTTTGCAAAGTCAACTAATGCATTTTCGAGGTTTACAACCCCTGCATAATTTGGAACATAATAGTACTCGGATGAAAAAACAACCATGTCCCACTGCCGAGAAATAAGTGCATCATAAAAAAGAGCAATCTGCTCAGCGCCGTAAACAGTAACCGTAGCTCCCATTGCTGTAAGAACCTGATATGGATATGATGCAGTCGCTCCATGAAGATAGTCATCTGCATATAGAAGCACGGTCTTGTTGGTCATAGTAAATCCTGCATATACAGGAACAGATGTTTTGTTCAACCTGATATTTTCAATTTTTATCGGGTATTGCGTATCTGTATTTTTAACATATAGACATTCAGTGCATCCCACACCAATCTGCTGATTTCCGAATGGCATAGCTTGTTCATTAATAGCTGGCAGACTACCTGTTATCTCAACTTGACCTACCCCTTCTTGCATTTCGAACAAAACATATGAACCTTGTTTTTGACCACTATCAACATCTGTAAATTCAATATAGTTTATATACCGACCTAAATCAAACGAATTAACAACACTCTCAACCCTGGCAGTAATTATTGTCCCCCCCCCCGGTTCAATCATTCCAAATGCCGGTATCATCGTGAGCCAGTCTTCACTTGCAGCCGCACTCCAGTTTACAGACACATCTAAAGTATTAGAAATCGAAAATGCATACATTTTTTGTTCGAGAGCAATGTTCTTTCTCGCAAACAAACTGTATCCAACCTCCGGTGAGATAAACAGTGAATCATATTGATACTCGAGATATATAGCCATATCACTTTCCACAAAGCCTGACGGAATTCCACTGCCTTTTGATATACCACAAATAAAATCACCTGCAATAGAAACATCGCCATAAGTAACACGGATATTACCATTAAAGAAAAATTCAATTTGGAAACTATTATAATTTTCTGTGCCATACTCAGGCACATTAATGTAACTGATAACCAATCGATCCAGAAACTCTTCATAATACACTTCACCGTCCTGAGGAGATAAGTCACCAAACATGGGAGCAACAGAGGCAATTGCAAAATGGTTACTGTATGTTGGATTGTAGACAGAAGAACCAAAGCCAAACGTCACACGTCCATTACCATTTATAAAAATATTTGTGTAATTATCACCATAGAAATCAATACCATCGGAATTCACAATATCAATATCTGCTATACCATCATCCGTGAGTTCCACTGAAGTTCCTGAATATGGATCAACAAAAAACTGATCAATATCACTGTTGTAGAAAGCTAAATAATAATTTGTATTATCAGAATTCTGAACAAAAAACAGTGATGTATTCGAAAGCGACTCACCACCACTGGAAAACAGCTGCGTGAAATAGTCAGCAGTATTTCGAACAACAAACTCTTTGTCCAGGCCCACCGCAGATGTCAGATTAGAGAACGTCAAAGTTTCAGTATATATTGCATCAGGCAGAGCAATAGCAGCCGGTTTTGGGCTTACCGTAACCATCTCACTCTGATATGCAGATAACGTTCCAGACAGTGCACTCAAATCAACATATCCGTTCGTATCATCTCCATAAGCTTGCCAGTCAATTGATATGGCAGCTCTGTTAGTAATGGTTACCTCATATGTCTCTGGAGCATAGGTCAATGCATTTATTTTGTTAAACATAAAAGTCTGCTGTTCAGGTATAACCTTCATTGAATCTTCATATGACAAATAAATATTAACCAATTCTGCAATGGGATTTTCCTGAGAAAAGAAAGAGAGCACTCCTGCATATACATTGCCAACTTCAAGACCGCCGACATTATAATCTGCTGTAATGGCAATATTGGTTGTCATACCCGGCGCTAAAGATCCAAAAGCCCCCCCGGTTATTGACAACCAGTTATTTGAACTTGAAGTAGCTGTCCCCCACTGTACAACTTCATCACCAAT
Source organism: Kiritimatiellia bacterium (assembly GCA_027858965.1). Lineage (GTDB taxonomy): Bacteria > Verrucomicrobiota > Kiritimatiellia > RFP12 > UBA1067 > M55B167. The sequence continues at coordinate 17,333 of JAQIBS010000226.1, read as the reverse complement.
ATTCTCCAGTTGAAACCAGAACGCTGATGGAATCACATCTCCATTATCAACTCCAGTAAAAGACAAGTTGTCCGGAATGGTAACCTTCATATTATAATTCAGTTCTGGATAGGCCGTGAAATCTGATTCCTCAAAATCGGAAGATAAACCTGCTCCACTGGAGATTCCAGTAATGAAGATTCTTGTAATATCAAGCGTTCCGTAGGTAACCCTGATTGTACCATCGAAGAAACACTCAACCTGAAAACTACTTGTAGTTGATTCATTGTATCCAGGAACACTCAAAAAAGTTATCACTGCTCTATCTGGAAGCTGTTCAATGTAAACTGCCCCATTTTGAGGAGACAAATCAGCAAACATTGGAGAAATTGCGGGGAGGGCAAAGTAGTTGTCTAATGAAATTGTATATTGTGTAGAGCCCTGTCCAAAAGTTATCCGACCATTGGCACAAACGTAAAGAGAAGAGTATACACTATTAAAGAAAGGAAACGTTTTTCCTCCGGATAATGCAAAAGTATAATAAGTATCATCTCCCATAGAAATTTCAGTTGCCGTATCCAGATCAACAAAAAATTCATCTACAGAGCTTATATAGCTGTTATAATTGGTTCCATCTTTCATGAATACAAGCGATTGATTGCTTAAATCATTCACGCCACCAACAAACTCTTCGGTGTGAAAATCATCTGAACGAACATCAAGATTAAGAACTCTACGAACAGATAAGCCGGAGGATAAATTCGAAAAACTCAAAACATCACTGTAAATCCCGGGAAGGCATGAATTATCTGCCAACGAAACGATAACATCCTGATTTGACTGACCAGACAAAATGCCACTCTCAGGTTGAACAGCAAAAATATTGGTTTCTAAAAGAGTGCTCCAGGCTATATTAACACTTCCTGTGTTACTCAATGTATACGTAAAGGTTTCCGGATATACATTTTGATATCCATAAAACATCATAAAATCAGCCGGAACAGATGGTGTGACAATCAGATCTCCAACTTCTTCGGGTTGAATATCCGCATTGTAGGCGACTAAGGCAAAATCCTGATCTAATAAATACGCATTGCCGGGCACGCCATCTCCAGCAATATTAACCGATATCACCTTAATCTCAATCTTACCGCTAATTCCGGCTGGCAGAAACACACTTTCAACATTATTGAGACGGTCTCCGGTCCCACCCAGAACAGACTTCTCTTTGGAAAAGACATTTCCATAATAGGGAATATTATCAACCAGAACTATAAGGTCCAGATCATTCACATAAGCCGCACCTGTTGTCGGACCGGGTGCATCGGTCCAGGCAAGCGTAACTCTGAAAACATTCTGCGTATCCGAGATATCACCGACAAAGCTGACTTCCTGTCCAGACTCGGTGAACAAGTGACTTTCCTGCTGGTCAACAAACGAACGTGGGACCTCATCAAGCATGGTCTCCAAGCTTGTTGCGCCCATCCCCTGGTTATTTGATGGCAAATCATCGTCTGCGTACTCTCCCTTGAGGTATCGAGCTGCATTCATAATCCAGGCTTTATTCATCGCCGGACTCGGGGGTGCGTATCCATTGTTAATAAACCATTGTCGCAACAGGGCTGACGCCGCCGATACCGCCGGACATGAATGACTGGTTCCTGAAGATTCTGCATACTTAGTTTGATTCGACGGATTATATTTGTCACTGACGCCGTCCCCCACATAGCCGGTATATTGTGAAGCTGCTCCATGAATATGGGATGCAGGCGCTACGATATCCGGTTTACTACGCCCATCTTTGGTCGGGCCATGACTGGAAAAACTGGTAACATCATTTACATTATCGGCTCCCGCAGGAGTAATTCCACTTCCATCAGTATAATCTAAATCAGCATCATATGTTTTTGAGCCACCCACTGTAAATACATTCTTAGCCGTACCCGGCGATCCTATTGACGATGCAGTAGGCCCGGCATTGCCGGCTGAAAACACAAATATCATCTCCTGGTTTCCAGAGAGAGAGGTCGTTGCATCACGTGTAAGATAATCAAAAGCCTGTGCGTCAGAGGTATATAAAGGTGTATTGGCTCCCCAGCTATCAGAATGAATTCTTGCACCATTGGAATATTGCCGAGCAACCATCTGTCCATAATTCGGCTCACCCCATGAACCACTATCTGCAAATATTTTTGTACTGCCCAGCATTGCAAAAGGCACAATCCCCAGTCCATAATGATATCCTTGAGGATCAACATTATCAGGAGTTTCCGTACCGTTATTAAACCCGCCGATAATACTGAGATTCAGATTTCCATGACCTGCGGCACCTGCCGGGTTTGCAATACCTGTTGATCCCTGTGCAATCTCGGCATACGCAACCCGGCTGCCTGCACTGGGATTGTTTGAAATACAGAACTCACTGTTACCAGGTGTGACAGCATCTCCATTATCAAAACCGTCATCTGTCACATCTACAATAAAACCGGAATCAATAAACTGCTGCTGTGTGAAACCTTTGGAAAGCAACCACTGTAAATATGAATCCGTTCTAGGCAAAGGCAAGGTTCCATCATTGAGAAATTTATCCGCCATAATGAGTCCCTGGCGCTCTCCATGCAATTGCATTTCGTGATGCAAATTGATGGAAATGACATCGAGCTGGTCAGCTAGTTCAACAACTTCATCCTTGGATAATTCAACAACACAGTTAAAAACCTTCAATTTTTTAATTTCATAACTTTTAATGTTTTTTCCTGAGTATTTATCAAGCAAAGCCAATGTTTTTGGGTTTTGCTGTGGATCTAAAAACAGCTGAACATCATATTTACTAACATCTTCGGCATTCACCACTGCTATTTTTTTTAAGGCATCCGGTTGAATACGCATGTCATTGCTATAATCGCCCATCCAGTGAATATAGGGCAGATTCGATTTGGCTATTGATGCAAACTGTTCTTCTGTCCCTGAAACAAGATAGGTATTATAAGGGATGTAACATACAACATTTACACCCGTCTTTTTCAATTCTACCAGCCATTCTCCTTTTACAGATGCAACAAACTGCACTAACATCATTCCGGAAAAATTCTTTTCTGCACTAGCTGATATCGCAACGTTTTTTATTATATTGTTTTCTACAGCAGTGCTTATCATACCGCTATTCAAATGAATCTGACGCATATAAGAAACATTTTCCAAACCAGTTAAGGTCGTAGCAGAATTCAATGTAGTTGTAACGAACTTAGCATCCAACATAGATACAATGCTGAAGGTATTATATCCGGCAACAAGACGGCCACCTGAATTTAACAATTCTGTTTTAGCTCCATCATCATTATCAACCCTATAGAGCACTTCTGCACTCAAACAAATGGGTAAACAAAAGACTAAAATAGATTTCAAGAAAAACTTCATAAAAACCTCAATAAAATGTTAAAAAATATTATTTTCGCGGTTTAGGTTATGAACCACCTAAAAACGATATTTAAACCAAAACTTAACATTGTTAGACTAGAATTACACAGATCTTTTATCCGCACTCTATGTCAGCTTTGTTCCGTTTTTTTCAAATGTAATAAGGCGTTTTTTGTATAATGCGCCAATTGCCTTCTTGTATGTTTTCTTGCTTACGCCAAAAAGAGAATAGATCTTCTCGGGTGAGTTTTTATCGGTAATGGGCATAAAGCCTGAGTTCTCATTAAGGTAAGTCAGTATCCGGTCCGTGAGTGCCACAACCTTCTCTAAGCCAGGTTTCTGAAGGCAGAGGCTGATTTTACCATCCCCCCGCACCTGACTTATAAAGCCTTCAATATGCTGACCCCGCATCAGAGGTTCATGAACTTCATGGTCGAAGAGCAGCCCCTCATGAGCACCATTGATGAGCGCTTTGTAGCCAAGGTCTGTTTTGGCGTAAATAAGCAAATCAACTTTCGCACCCTTATCATAACGTACGCTAGTCATATCCATATATTTTTCGATTTTAGTGGACGCCACAAGTCGCTTACTGGCAGCATCGACATATATATACACAACGTGTGTATCACCGACACACATCGTTGTCTTCTGTTCGCGGAACGGCACAAGCAGATCCTTAAGCATTCCCCAGTCCATAAATGCTCCGAAATCAGTGACTGCTACTACCTTTAACGCTACAAATTCACCCACCATACCGAGGGGGGTGTCGGTTGTGGCAACATAGCGGTCTTCAGAGTCGAGCATGATGAACACATCAACCATACTGCCCGGTTCCATATCCTCGCTGACATACCGGTTTGGAAGCAGTATTTCGCCCAGGTCTCCTCCTGCGTCAAGATAGACCCCGAAATCCGATATCCTCATCACAGGCAGCGTATTCATTTTCCCGATTTCACTCATTCTCTATCTCCTTATCCGCCATCTCTTCCTTGATGATCTCCTCAACCTTGACATTATCAAAGTAATAGAGGCCATTCTGCCAGGTAAGAGTACAGACGCACTTTGACCTTTGTTACGCGTGGATTCTTAGTTGGATTGAATCCAACATCACCCCCTCAAAACCACTTATTATACCATAACTATTTTTAAAAATCGGTATCTTCTTCAGCGTCCATCAGACAATATTCTAGAAAATCACACACCTGCTGCATAGTCTTGGCATCTGGCGCATGCTTGAGACGATTTGTCATTGCAACCTTGTTTTTAACTCCCAGAAAATCATTGATACGGATAGCGTGATTCAAGGCGATCCATCGCTCCGGAGGGTCTTCAGAACCACCTGAAACCATAAAGGGACGCGGTGCCATCAGAGCATGCAGATCGGTCAGATCAAGGCCTTCCTTCCGCAATCGCATATACAGCCCCTTAGATGGATTTGATTCAGTAATAATTCCGCGCTTGCGCCAAGGCCCAGGATGATAACCCAGATACCACGGCTCCCAATAGTTGATTGACAAACGGTCTTCGCTGAACACAATCCCAGGATCAGACCAGACCCCGCAGGCAAATTTATCAAAGAGGCATGATGCGAACATCGCCCACTTACCACCAAAAGAGTGTCCTGCAATTGCAATGCGTTTTGAATCAACCCCTTCGAGCTTGGCAAGCACATACCAGGCATTGGCCGCTGCATAAGCCAACATCGAGAGCGGTTGCACCGTGGCGTTCTCAATTGAAGGATAGTACAGCGAGAACTCATTGCGCGCAGAAGCATCACGGGTGCCCAGCGAAAGAGCCACGAATCCTCTCCTCGCTAATTGTAAAGCATAGTCACGGTGTGGATGTTCAGTGTTAATTCCCACTGAGGTTTCAGGTTCATAATAAACAGTAATCACGGCTGGTTTTATTTCGTCTCCCTCCGGAACAAGCAGATAACCATAGGTTTTTTCATTCGGCAACCAATTAAACTCAACCTTATGCCTGGTATAATTATCAAGTTTTTTGCTTTCCAGCACCTTTAATTTCTGATCAACCAGCAAAGACGGCCACTCACCCATCAAACCATGCCATCGCTCAAGAATTTCATCGCGTCTTTTGCTCCATTCAGTCGGATTTTCAACCTGTCTGCCGTTATAAAAATTCAATGGCGAAGCATAATCTCCAAATTTACCGGCAAACTCCGGCGGTGGTTGAAAGTATTGCTTAACCTTGTTCCAGGCAGCGCAACTTGGCTCTGCAGTTTGTTTGTTACTATTGCCTGCAAATAAAATATATGGACAGAGTAAACCGTAAAAAATGCATGTAGCAATATAGTTATTCAAATGATTGACACCCTTAGCCATCCTTTCAAAATATAGTGGATGAATTTGTTTAATTATCACTCCACTATACTGCGTTTTGCTACCAGCTCACTCATCTCCTCTTTCGTGATCTTCTCAACCTTGACATTGTCAAAGTAATAAAGGCCATTCGGCCAGTAGGAATAGAGACGCACCTTGAACTTTGTGACACGCGGATTTTTAGTGGGATTAAATCCAATCGAAAAGGTGCGCCACTCGGTTTTACTGGGCTTACCTGGTTCCAGGCGCGTCTGGTAGGCATCCACCAGCACCTTACGTTTCGGATGAATCAGAAAACCCTTGATCCAGACAAAGGGTTTACCATCCCCTTTATAATCAACTGTCAGCTTGTAGTCCTGCCCCGGCTTGGCATCGATCAGCTCTGAGTCAAGCATCACTCCCTCATTGCCTCCGATGCTGCCGTAGCTCTTTTGCTTGATGGGCGTCTTCTTTGGTGGTTTGAGAGTCGTATCTGCCTTGAATGCCTTGGCCCACGCCAACGCCTGATCGCGGTCGACCAGGGTATCCATCTTCACAATACGTCCGCGTCCCTCCTCATTTTCAAAAAAAGAGGTCAATCCATCAGCCCTCTCCCAATGCAGAGCAAACTCTTCACCTTCATCGAAGTTTCCGTTTTTAACCAGATTTTCCCCGGCGATAAGCAGCAAAGGGCATAGAACAATGAATGATGTGGAAAGTAGAATGTGAGATGTGGAATGTGGCTTCATGATTTCTTTCGCTGTTTATCTTAAGAGCTCAAACATAGGCAACTTAGATGCCTTCTTGTCAAAAGTCAGAACAGAGTTACAGCCTGCGTTCTCTGACGCATATCCAATCAGAATATCTGAGAGATCCTGCCTGGTATTTCTCGCAGTCACAATCATCTGATCCAACACATAATCCGATTCAAATTCAATAATCGGCATTTGGTTAAGCGCTTCCAATGAGTCCAGAATCTCCTCTCTCGATAACTTATATGCACTCTCCAGTACCCACAGTGTCTCTAAAAGAACGGTCTGGGGAATAAATAACTGCTTCCGGTTTTTCTCAGCCAGTTTAAACCGCTTATAAACACACAAAGCCTGCTTTTCATCATCTCTGACAAGAAAACGCACTACCACATTTGTATCAAGGGCTATCATGAGCGTTGATTTCTAATCCGTTTTTTTACAGCTTCATTCATCTGATCTACAGAACACACAGTCGCATTCTTTTTGTGCAATATACCAAAGACATCGTCAACCGAACGCGTAATTGGTTTCAGCACAGTTTCGCCATTAGCCTGCCGAACAAAGGCAACCTTATCTCCCGTGGCTAAATGAAGAGAAGCCCGAATGCTTTTCGGTACGGTAATCTGCCCTTTACTTGTTATCGTCGCGGTAACCATAAAAAAAAATCCTTACTTATTGAAGTCGCCTTATATTATAATAAATGTAAGATATCGTGTCAACATACCTCTTTTGAAGTTCCTTCATTTAAAAAAATTCAAGATTACTTAATTTAGAATATCGCTTTTTTTGAAAATCGTAAAGCACTATTGCATTTGACCATATAGCCCATCAGGACTTAGATGCCAAGCCACGGAAATATTCAAAAGAGGGCAAAGGTCAGCGAGGCCGCTGCCCCTCCAGTGCTACGCAAGATGCCGAGCCAGTGTCCAGTCAACAGCCAGCATTCCACTTTCCGCGCTTTCGGCTCATCAGGCTTCGTAGATAAACTACGCCCTGACAAGTAGAGCCGACACTACAACGCTTCGCGCATCCACCGGACACATCCAACATTCTACTTTCCACAAATCCCACATTGCTCATCATTCAGCCAATGCCCGGAAGTATGCATCTACACTCTCTTCATATCCATCAGGGGTGGATTCATTATCGGGGTGACGAATATTGGAAACACGCAGAGAGCGGGCTTCGCTCTTTTCCACCCCTCCCACCGCACCCGATTTCAATACAGTCCGTGCATCCTTCAGGTTACTCGCAAGTTCGCTCTGCACCTGACGGACCCGCAGTCCATTGCCAGTGGAACGATATTTCTGAATCTGCTCCATCTTGTTGACAGCCTCTTCCAGATCACCGGTCGGCAGATTACGTACATTAAGTTCACGCAGGAGTGCTTCTGCCTTCTGTTTTAACTCAGCCTGCTTACCGGGGAGACGCTGCTCCACATCTGGTTTGCGATCGGGTGTGATCCCCCGCAACCCCTCGCCTCCAACTCCGGACTGCTTACCACCACCGGTAGCACCGCCCTGAGGATCGGTCGATGTATCAATCACAGTGCCCTTTTCAAAAGGTGACTGCACCAGACGGGTAGGGGTATCACGACCACCTTTTCCATGGGCCTCCTTCTCAACAAACTGACCGGAGCTCTTACCTGAACGCCCCTCACCAGAGCGTCCACCCACCTCATTATTGTTGGGCATAACATTACCGGTAATTCCTTTGGCTGACATATCATCCATATTGCCATCACTGACTCCCCAGCCAATTCCTTTATCAAAGGCGCTGAGTGAGGAGCCGGTGGAGTCTTCCACATCCTCCATATCAGAAACATCATCAATTAACTCGCCGATAATATCAAACAGCTCGTCGGGAAGATCCTGCAACGGCACATCCGGCATAATGCCGGCCTCTTCGCCATTCCACTTGATGTAATCGCTGGCATCAGAAAGCCAGCGTTCCAGATTAGTTTCAATACTCTCAGCCTGCTCACCCAGCAGCTCTTCATTGACGGTGGCAATCTCGATATGCTTTTTCTCCAGAGCTGCCCCCGCTTTCTGCAGTTCTTCAATCATCTCCACAAACTCATCTGCCATAGTGGAATTAGAAAAATCCTGATTCTCCAGCTTGGAGAGATCGTTAAAGGCCGCTTGAAAGAATTTTGCGTACTCCTGCTCTTTTGCGGCAAGGTCCCCCAACAGTTTTTCATCTGCTTCGGTCCAGTCCTCAGGTTCTTTTTTATCTATAGCCTCGGTATCGGAGAGGATTTTGCGCTGATCTTCCCGGAATTCGTGAACATCCTTTTTGAGAGCCTTCAGTTTATCAAAGAGCTTTTGATCCTGTTCCTCCTCAGCCATCTGCTGATCTTTAAGATCCTTGAGCGATTTATCGCTGCTGACAGCACCCAGAATATGCTGAAGAGCAATCACAATATCGCTCTGTTTAATAACAATATCGTTAAGCTCCGCCTGGCGCGGTTCTTCTTCAAGTTTTGCCACCATGGGAAGCCGCAGAATAAGCGGAGCAGAACGCATGGTCTTGAGCTCGATAATGCTGTCGTTTAAACTCTTGCGAATTTTCTTCTTTCCATACAGATCTCCAGCGAGGTTTGCACCAACCACAATACGGTTATGGACACTCTGCTGACGCTTTTGGATAACGGCACTGATACGCTCTTTACGATCCTTCTCAATACGGGCTGCAACCCAGTCGCGCAGGGATTTCTGCTCATCCAGGGCTACGGTAAGCAGAGAGAAGAGACGCACATAAGGATCATCCTTATCACCAGTCATCATCTCTTTTGAAGGATCAACAATATGAAGAGTCAATGGCGTCAGCACAACGCCCTGCTGAGCGGGTTCATGGGTATCATAAACTCTGGCCAGCACCTTATAGGATGCATTGCGCGCAAAAATACCCTCATCAACTGAGAATGCCGCAGCCTCCATACGATCACGCTTGATGCTGCGGTAATGGATGCGTTTCAGAATCTTCTCTTCATTATTAAATACAACAAAGAGCTCGAGCGCTGTAATACCGAAGTCATCGCGTTCCTCAAGCGACAGCGGTATGCTCTGACCTATCAGCGCCTGCACATTCAACTCCCGGTTAAGAAAACGGACTTCAGGGATCAGATCGTCTGTTGCCTTTAAGCGACAGCGCCAGACATCGGTGTGCATCAGGTCACGCGCATCTTTGACATCCAGCGAGAGTGTTGTATCAGAGCTCATCTCAAAAGAGAGTTCCTCCGAGGCATTTGTCATCGCTACGTTATCCTGAAAGAAAGTAACTGCCTGTTTGCGGGAAGCTCCGCTCCTGACAGCAACCTGCGAACCTTTAAGGACCTCGACTTCACGTTTATGCGGCCCGATAGTCCAAGGGTCATCACCTGTATATTCAGGCGGAGTAACGGTGAGTGTCAAGCCATCCATGCGCGGACGGTTAATTACCGAAACTGTATGCCAGCGGCTTTGATCATTTCCATTACGAACCGCGTAACGAGTAGTGTGTGAGAGATCACGCAGCTCAAAGACAAAACCATCAGCGCTGTTGCGCATGGGATAAAGCAGCGGAGCTCCATCCTCCTTGATCAGGATCTCAAGAGCCGACGCATTGTGCCCAAGTTTATTTGCAGTAGCGCTGATCAGACAGGGCGTTCCTTCAATAACCTCCGTATCACCGGGCAAAATGTTGAACTGGGTGAAGTTCAACGGCATAACCGAGGTGGAGGGATGCAGGAATCGCAGAAATGCATTCCTGGCATGCGGCGCAAAAGGAATGACATAGGCCAGAAACAGAAGCAACCCGCCCGCACACCAGATAGCAGCTGGCTTCAAGCGTGCATGCTGCCATACCCGCCGGATATTGAGTCCCTTACAGGCGCTCTCCGCCGAATTTACAAACATTTCCTTCAGATAACCGGGTATGCCGGTGGAGCGGTCAAAATGAACAGCATTGATCAAGCGGTTGTCTTCAATTCCATAGCGTTGCTCCAGATAGACCGCCATCTTGGCGGAATCGATAGGAGTACGCCAGTAAAGATAAAAAAGACGAGTTAGACCGGAGAGAACAACCGCGACAAAAAGGGTGGCAATCACAGCCCGCGTGATAGCGGTCAGGTTGAAAAGATTATCTGCAATCAGCACTAAAGACCCAGCCGCAAGCAAGCCTGCGCCTGCCAGCAGAAGCATGCGTAAAGTAAGACTTAAACGACGGTGCAGCGCCGCTTTAGTCAAGGTCGCGTATAAAGGTCCACGTTTCATTATTTTTATCCCCACTCTTAATATGAAGGCTCTGACCGGGCAGAACGGCATCCAGCGACTTACCTATCATCAGCTTGCGATTCTTTTCGCCACCCTTTTGTTTGTGCCGAATCAATATACTGCGCAGATCAATCTTCCACTCGGTATCGGCAAGATGCCAGCTCCATACCTCAAGATGCCAGAGAAAGCCTCCGGGAGTCCATTTCTCAGCTTCATAATAGTCCTGCCGCCGTTTATAAACAAGAGCTTTTGCAAAGCGTCGGTGGCCCTGCAACTTCAGAATCCAGCGATCATTAAAAAAATCATCAGCCATCGGGAATTTTTTCTTAATCCCGGCAAGGTCCCCTGCCTGAAGCGCATCGCCTTTTCGGTTCGCAGGTGTCTCATCAGAGAGTCCACAGAGCACATGGGTGTCGGTCAACACACATAGGTCATAACTTCCAGGCAGAACAGTACCAAAATCAAAATCGCCATCCGCTTTCACCTCCGCAAAAAGTACCTGTTCTCGTTCATTATCCAATGCCGTGACAGAGATGATATTACCAAAGCCCTCAACGCTGCCGGTGATAGCACCCCCACCTTCAACGGCATTGTCTGTCATACGAATATTGCAGACATGAAGGATGTCATTCAGGGTCTGCTCTTTTGTTCCTTTTATCTGACGTGTCATAAAGATTTTACGTTTGCCAGCATCTGTTTTATAGGAGAGAGCCACCGAGATAATATGGCCTGTAATCTCATTGCCATTAACAAGAGTAACACGGGTTTTAAAATTCAAGAGAGGATACTCTCCTTCCAGATAGACTTTTTCCGCCCGCCCCGACTCTTTAAATACCCATGGACGTTTCATGGTGGCACTCTCGGTTATATGATCGATAGAGATAATATCCTTCAGATGAAATTTCTTCTGTCGGTTATCACCAATGGGCACCATCGTGAGAGGACGGGCACCGATAAGGCGCAGTTCACAGGGGAGCACTGTGCCGTCGGAGAACGTTATCACGGCAGGAGAGTAGTCAGCAGCCGAGGCTGTGAGGGAGCACAGCGCAATGATGGTTGTGGAAAGTAGGATGTAGAATGTGGAATGTAGTTTCATATTTTTGCTTCGTTTCTTTTACCACTGAGTTACAGAGGCCATTGCAACGCAGTTGTTTAGACAGGATTGCCGCTCCCTGCGGTCACTGCCACCACAAGGGTGGCCTTACTGCGTTTTCCAGGATTAACATGATGTCATTGCTTTTCAAATCCTGTTAATCCTGTCAAAAAAGAATTTGATTGCGGCTATGCTGCGCTACGATCTCCGTGGTTAACTCTAAAACAAATTAAATCGGCGTCGCAGAAACCACTCTGCCAGGAGCAGAATAACAACTGCAATAAAGAAAAATGGATTTTCGAAGATCAGGAACTTTTCACGATGCACAATATTCTTACGAACTACCTCCTGAATGCTATTTTCCAGTCTTTCAACTTCAGAGGGATCAAAGATATGTTTTTCGCTGCTGAATCTACGGAAGTTCTCTCGTTCAGAACGAATCCGGCCACTCTCTTTCAATATATCTCCCACAAGCAGAAGCTTGTAACGCGTACGCAGCAACTCCTGTCCATCCTGCGAGCTGACCCGCAATACGTAACGGCCTGATTTCAGCCCTGCCAGCTCACTCATGTAACAGTCGGACTTTTTATCAAGCGCAACAGATGCCACGGGAGTATCTTTATCCACCGGAAACAGATCGGCTTTAACTGTTAACGGAATATTGTTGGTTGCACCTGATTCATAGGATGGATGACGAGCTATCGCTGTAACACTGAAGCTCTCATCCGCAGCCAGTTCAGTCTTGGAAACTGCGACTTTTAAAAGATCTGCATCTTCATCAGGATTTTTAGAGAAGGCTACCAGCTGTCGCCAGAAACGCCCGAAGTTTTCCTCACGTTTTTCAGCTACCCCCCATTGATGGAAAGAGTTACTCAGCAATGCTACAACCTTACCACGTCCATATGGCTGCCAGACCACCAGAGGTTGACGCGTCTCTTCAACCGCCCATAATAAAACCTTGGCATTGGCTTTAACATCCTTAACCTGATTAATGCCACTGAGTGTGAAATCAACTGAGTTTCCATTGGCCGAGATAATCTCACGCATCTGCTCAACAAAGGCATCGTCATTAACCGCATCAGGAACAACGCGAAAAACACCGGATCTGTAGGAATCATCCAATGTGACCACCGGAAGCATACGCTGAATCGGGGATGAGGCCGGAATTTTTCCAAACGAATCAGAGCCTGCCAGACATATTAAAGTGCCGCCTTTGCGCACATACTGCTCAAGCACTAACGATTCGGCGGGGGAGATAAGAACGCCATTATGCGATCCTAGAATCAGGCAGGTAATATTTTTAAGATCGGCTGCTTTTTTCGGCAGGCCATTACTGAATACCGGATTCATCTTATGACCGCGCAGACGATAGCTATTCTCTAAAACCTTGTAAACCGCTGTAAAGAGTCCCTCTTTATCTTTGAGAAATTCACGAAGCAGAGGACGAAAGCTATTGTTGAGCACCGGGAAATAGACAGCAACCTCATCTTTGGCCTTTACCACTTCGACCGCGATCTCCCGCTGATTATTAATCTGAGAGACCTCGTCAGGAAATAACTGACAGTTGATGCGAATAACATGAACACCGGTTTTGGCAAGAACCGTGCGGACCTTCTCGGTATGCAGGCGTCCACTGCTTAAGTTAAGCGTAGCACTGTGAATCGGCACATTATCAACCAGAACTTTAAAGGAAACCTGTTTCTCACGCTGATAGCCCTGCAACATAACAGGAATCTCCAGCATAAGTTCCTCACCTTCGCTGATTTTATCAGGACACTTGAAAGGCTCAATTCCGAGGTCTTTAACCTCATTCATCTCAGTACCAACCTGCAGACTCATAACAGGCACTGAGATCTCACTGCCCTTAAAACCCGAGTCATCAAGTCCATCAGAGAGCAGAACTATCGCTGAGGTACGATTAAGTCCGATATCCTTATCAATCCGGGCGACCGCCTGTTTAATATCGGTCCCCCCTTCCGACTTAAGTTCACTCAAAGTATCGGGATTCTCATGACGCCGCGTCTGACTGTTAAAAGAATATATGGTAGTAGGATACTCCTCTAGACGTTTAAAACGGTTCTCTTTTAAAAACTCAGAGGCCTTTTCCTGTCGGGATTGCCGGGCGGGAAGATCTCTGGTTGCCATTGATCCCGACTGATCCATCAGAAAGACAATATGGGATTTTTGCACATTGCGCTCTTCGGTCATATGGCCGGGGCAGAGAAGCATGAATGTAACCAGCAAAAGAGTAAGCACACGCAGAGCCAGCAGCAAAACATGCTGCCATGGAGCAACGGCGGGATTGCGGTGACTATACGACCAGTATCCAACGCCTGCTGAAAGTAACAGAAGAAGAAAGATTAGCCAAAGCGGCAGTATGGGGTAAAAGTTCATTTGTTAGGCTGTTAGGCTGTTAGGCTGTTAGGCTGTTAGGCTGTTAGGCTGTTAGGATTTTCGCAACGATCTCATGAGGGAGGCAAGAACTTTTTCGGTCTCAACCAGCAATTTTTCGCATATTTCAATACTTTCTTTTCGGGGATAACCCAATCGGGCTGAAAGACTAAATTGGTAATGAAGTTCACGTAAAGAGCCAAAAGCAATCTCAAGAAAACGAAGATACTCAGTGTGGCTTTCACGTGTGCACCCCTCAACAATATTCGATGGCACCGAAACTGCAGCGCGCCTCATTTGCGAAGTAATACCGTAGATCTCCTCTTTTGGAAAAGCGCTTGTCATTTTATAGATGGCTAAAGCCAGTTCATCAGCCAATTCAAAAGCTCTTAATTTAGTATGGTCTCTCATTAGATTTCCTTTCTTTCTGAATTGATTTTTCTAAACACCTAACAGTCTAACAGCCTAAACTGCTAGGGCTACCCTTATGTCTTTGTGCGGCTTCGCCGGGCAAAGACATAGGGGTTGCCAATGACAATTTCCAATAAAAGCATTATCATCAGCAAAAAGAGAAAGAAACCGGTAAGGTCACTCCCCTGCCGGGTATTGCGCAACTGGGAGGCAAGTGCAGCATCGGTTTTCAATAGATTGACCCTCCCCTTGACAATTGAGGTAAGGCGCAGAGCATTCAGACCGGTTAACTCACTTTCGGCAGCCACCGGATTCAACGCAACTGAGCGAGGTGTGGCACGTTCCACGGTAACTACTCCCGGCTGCCAGGTATCAGCAAAAACCGCCTCGCCATCAGTAACGGAAAGCGAGCAGGAGCTGCCATCGCTGTGACTGAGCTGCACATCCTTACCTTTTTGAGTAAAGGCATTCAGACGTAAGAGCTGTCCACACTCAATACCGCTGTTCTGCTGTGGATCATGGGCGGCAAAGGTGAAAAGATGTATCATTGCGATCGGGTAGGATTTCAATTCCGGCCAGTTGCACATGTCACGGCGTGCTGAGAAAGCACAGGCAATAAAACTACCGGAGCCGACTTTCATCTCAGCCAATACCGGCTTACCTCGGCTCGCTGCGAGAACCTCAGCTGAGGAAGGAATGTTTAAAGCATAAAACCGATGACCTTTGAAAAGATCCATCTGCAAAAGATCATTGAGCACCGTTAGAGACCCTTTGAATGTCAATCCGCTGAAATCATTCAGCTGACGCTTTCCAAAGATGGTGCGCAAGCGTTCATCCTTAAAGCCCGCAAAGGTTGAGCCATTCAGATTGCCACCGGCAAAAACCAGCAGCGTGCCGCCACCCTCCATATATCGGGCTAGCAAAGCAGCCGTTTGCGGAGATAACGGCTCAGGATTAGCCAGAACAACAACATGATGCTGCTCAAGCTGTTTTTGAGAGAGTTCCTGCACAAAGCCCACTTCTCTCTGAATACCGTTAAGGGCCTCACCTGCACTGGGATCTAAAGCCAGTTTGAGAAAATGAAAGGGACGCACCCGACTGAGAACATCTGTTTCCAGCAGGAGAACGTGAATGTTTTCGCAGACACTGACGGTGAAATTGCGACTGTTATCCAGAATCAGATTGCGATCAGTAATGTGAACTATCCCAGAGAGAAAACCAGCGCGTCCGGGAGCCGTTTCAAAGCTGCCATCAAAAGATTCACCCGCTGGAACTGTCAGGTTGACACTGTTGACCCTTTCATTACCGATAGTGAGCGAAACCTCGGTATCGCGATCATTTCCTCCGTGGTTCACTATGGTGTAGGGAATAACCAGACGTTTATTAACCATCTGCGGACGGGTTGAGAGAGTCACGCCTTCGACTGAGAGATTCTCAGTACTGCCGCTGATCGGAACAAAGTAAACGTGAAGTCCCTTAACCTCATCAAGATCGATTGCCTTGGATGGAGCCTGATTCTTTTGAAAATCAGAGATTACAAATATCTCACGGTTCGGATTGGCATCAGAGAGCAGCACCCCAGCCGCCTGCTTCAGGGCAGCGCTGTAAGATCCGGTGGCAGCTGTAACACGCGCCTCCTCAATCATCTGCTGCACTAAGATGCGTTTACGGGTAAGATCTATTCCACGCCGTCCGGAGATAAATACCAAGGCAGCCGCATCTCCCTCTGAAAGGGTATCCAAAATTTCCCGGGCCTTTTGTACAGCCAGTTCATAAGCAGTTTCCCCTGAGCCAAGCTTGCGATCCATCGAGAGCGTGTCATCCAGCACAATAACAACATCAGAGCGGGAGGCAAAGGCATAGGGCATGCGGTGAAAGAGCATGCGCGCTAGCGCCAGCACAAGAAAGAGCAGGGCAAGGGTGCGGATTAGAAGCAGCAGAAATTCCCGCAACCGACGTCGGTACGCCAGATAACGCTTGCGATGCTGAAAGAACTGCAACGTGGAGAATGGCACCCTGGCTTTACGGCGCTTAAAGAATAAATGCAGGAGAATTGGCAGAGGAACTGCCATAAGGCCCCAGAGGAATATAGGATTACCAAAAGTCATTTTAAGAAGGTGTTTAGGCTGTTAGGCTGTTAGGCTGTTAGGCTGTTAGGCTGTTAGGCTGTTAGGATTTTCTTAAAGATCTTATAAGAGAAGCAAGCACTTTTCCGGTATCAACAAGTAACTCTTCACAAACGGATGCATCATTTTCATTTGGATATCCTAGACGCATAGAAAGACTAGCCTGATAATGCAGTTCTCTTAATGACCCATAAGCGATTTCAAGGAAACGAAGATATTCACGGTGAGTCTCTCGTGCACACCCTTCAACGATATTTGAAGGAACGGATACTGCTGCGCGTCTCATTTGCGAAGTTAGTCCATAAATTTCCTCTTTGGGAAAGGTTCTTGTCATTTTATATATAGCAAGCACAAGCTCATCAGAAAGCTTAAATGCTCGCAACTTGGTATGATCTCTCATTACAATTTCCTTTCATGCACCATGCCTTCATGCATTCGAACCACCGAACCACCGAACCACCGAACAGCCGAGCAGCCGAACAGTCGAACAGTCAAACAGCCGAACAGCCGAACAGCCGAACAGTCGAACAGCCGAACAGTCGAACAGCCGAACAGTCGAACAGTCGAACAGCCGAACAGCCGAGCAGCCGAAC
>JAQIBS010000153.1 GCA_027858965.1 Kiritimatiellia bacterium | reverse complement strand
CCGAAAGTGATCGAATCGGCTATATGATGAGTAAAATGTAAAATAATGCTAACCAGCAGATCCACCATACCCAGAGGGGCGCTTCGCTTCCTCCCCTCTGGTCTGGTGATCTAAACGTTCTGCATGGAGATAATAAAGACAATGAAATGCATAGTCCTTAGCCTATTTGTTCTGTATTCCGCCACGGCTTACGGACAAAGGGAACTGCAGGGCGTTTTTTCAAATGAAGCCGAAGGATTCAAGACCGTTACTCTCATGGTGCACGAAGGTGGCGATGCCTACTTTCACACGGCGGTCGCTGGTGTCATCGGCAAATGGTCATACGACAAACCATCGTCCACCTTCACCTTCGACTATTTCGATCTCGGACCAAACAAGGACGCTACTATCAAGTTCATGTTCGACCCCAAGAAACGCACCTACACTCTCGCGGGTGATATCTCCGAAACGCCGACCGATTCCACCAGAACGCTCCACTACGTCACCAACTCCATTCCCGATCAACTGATTCAGGCATTTAAGACCTATCCAGAAGAACTGGAGAAGCGCAGGCGACAGATTCAGGCAAGAGCAAACCAGAAGCGTGAATACGAAGAGAAGCTCGCTAGAGAGAAGCCTGAGTACGAGAGAATACGGAAGTCAATCGTAGAAAGCCCGCGTGTTGTTCTCTCGAAAGAGTTTTACGTTAGAGAAGATACCCCAGCCACTCGTGCGCTCAAGAGCACACTTGGCGATCGAGACATTGCGTTTAAAGAGGATGTCCTTGTTGATCTCCTTGGAGAGCTTCCTCCTGACAACCACTGGATTCGGGAACAGATATTCTCCAGACCAGAGATCTCGGCAGATACTATCGAAAAGTTTTATCCACAAGCCTTGGATTGGGGAAGACACCTCAACTACGGGATACTCGCTAATATCGCCAATCACCCAAACACACCAATAGCATTAGTGGAAGACCTTGCCACCAAGAACGACGTTCCAATCGGGGCCGTGGGGCCGGCGCAAAAGCAGATAATAAAGTATGCAGAGGCACTTCTGGCAACGGACTCTGATCCTTCACTCGATCAGTTCCAGCATCTATATGATTTCGCCCTCAGAATGCCCAAGGTGGCGCACACGGACAATGGAAGATCCATTGTCCTTATGCTGGCAAAACATTCCCGCACGCCGAAAAATATTCTGACGCAGATTGCACAAGCTGATGACCGGATTGTTCAGGATGCGATTATCTCAAACACGAACGCACCGTTGAGCACAATCAAACAGCTAGCGGCCTCAAAATTCCCAAGGGTACGGGAAGCTGTGGCCAGTACCCCAGGAATCCCGCTCGAGCTCCTTCTGGTTCTTGCCAAAGACGATGAAGGACGTGTGCGTGCGGCAGTGGCTGCGCATCCCATGACACCTGTCACGACGTTGATGGAGATGCAATCCGATGACTACTTTGATGTGAGAAGGAACCTTATCAGGAACCCCCACACGCCACTTTCGGTGCTGGAGACGCTTGCTGCTGACAAGTACTCCATCATTAAGTCAGAAGCACGAAGCGCTTTAAGAGAAAGACAAATGCAGAACCAACAGGTGCACGGTACCCAGTAAGGCGCGCGGACGCGCCTCACCGGTCCCGTGACCTGAGTCGTTAGCTTAAGAAAATGAAGAGTAATTCTTCAACTTGCGTTAGGCAACACAGTTCGGTAGAATGATAATTACTGGAGATAATTATGGAAACAAAGAAATATATATATTTTAAGAACGAAAATATGTGGATTGGTTACTGGGAAGAGTATCCAGATTATTTAACTCAAGGCGTATCTCTTGAAGAACTCAAGGATAATTTACTTGATATCTACAAAGACCTTTCGTCAGACGCAATTCCTTGTGTACATCGAGTTGGGGAGCTTGAAATTGCATGAAACGGGTTGACTTATTAAAGAAGCTCAACCGAAAAGGATGTGTGTTTGTCCGGCATGGAGGAAATCATGATTGGTATCAGAATCCTGACACCAAAATGTGTCAGCCAATACCTAGACATAAGGAAGTCAATGAGCTTGTAGCAAGAAGCATTATTAAAAAACTGAGCTAACAAAGCAGATCGAGGCGACTCGTAAACTCGCGCCTCATCTATTCGTTATGCGGGAGAAATAATGATAAAGCTGATTATCATGGCAGTTCTTACAGGCATGCTTTTCTTGAACTCGTTCGTAGTGGCTCAACAGACGTTACCCGAACTATCGAAGCAGGTGCCGTATTTGACGCAACGGTTGCAAAGCAAGCGCTGGGAGGTCCGATACAGCTTGGTGAACAATCTCAAAGGAAGAGATCTGGAGACAAAACAAGCACTCGAAATGCTTGTACAGGACGAGCACAAAAGCGTGGCTAACCAGGCTTTGGTGCTCTACCTCTACGGCTTCGTGGATATTAACAAGACGCTCTTTAAGCCTGAGCTGTATGTACCTGGCAAATTCCCGATAGAAGATCTGCCAGATGAT
Source organism: Kiritimatiellia bacterium (assembly GCA_027858965.1). Taxonomy (GTDB): domain Bacteria; phylum Verrucomicrobiota; class Kiritimatiellia; order RFP12; family UBA1067; genus M55B167. The sequence continues at coordinate 30,441 of JAQIBS010000153.1, read as the reverse complement.
GATTCGTCCAGTGCCTTGGTGGATTATTGCCTTGGTCGCAGCGATATACCTCGCAAAGGTAGATTCATGCGCCATGATATGCAGCCCGTTATTCTTGTGCTGGACCCCGCACATTTGGATCACCCACGCATGGACAATGCACTCACAATAGTGGGTATTTTGGGCAAGCCAGATGACGCAAAGACGTTGTATCCCTTCCTTCAAAGCACTAACGACTACGTGGCTCTTGTTGCCGCTAAAGCCGTTATCCGACTTGGCGACAAACAGAAGGGACTTGAAGCGCTCTGTCGTTTAACAGAGGGAGATCCGTCAAAGCATCTCCACTACATAACAGCCGCTTTCCACGCCTTAAAGGAGATGAAGCATCCCGAGCTAGAGGCGATGGTCATCCGCGTGCTATCATCCGTCGACAGTATCGAAGGTATCCACCCCGGCAGGCTCGGTGAATTCCTGCTGCTGGCTGCCGAGATCACAGATAAAGACGTTTGGGCAGCAAAGGAGCAGCATAACAAGCCAGATGTAGGCGACGGCAATTAGCCGCGCCTGATTCGCGACGTTATGCATTTGAATAACTAATGAGAAACGTGGTAAAATTAACGACATGAAAGTCAGGGATGTAATTAAGCTGATTAAGAATGACGATTGGTATCTCGTTACCACGAGAGGAAGCCATCGCCAATTCAAGCATCCTTTTAAAGCTGGGCGGGTAACAATTTCAGGAAAACCCAGTGATGATGTGGCAATAGGTACTCTTGGAAGTATTTATAAGCAAGCGAGGTTAAAATGAAAAAATATTTAATAGTTGTCGAAGAGACAAAAACAGGTTTTTCTGCATTCTCGCCTGATTTGGATGGATGCATTGCAACAGGAAAGACTAAAGAAGAAGTTGAATCTTTAATGAAAGAGTCAATGCAATTTCATCTTGAAGGAATGAAAGAAGATGGATTTCTTGCACCTGCTCCTCATTCCTATCCCACATATTGTGAAGTATTTGCATAACAATTGAGTGCACACTATTTCGAACCGCTGTCGCGTCTCGAAAAGTGTGACTCAGGTCGTTGAGAGAACAAATAATTTAAAAGAATAAAAAGATTAACAGGCTTTGCCAAAGATTGAAAAAAGAAATAACTTTTGGCGAAATAAATCAAATCTAGACTTGCATTTTCAATATAACATATGTACAGTGTAAGTATGAATACTATAAGTTTTGAATGGGATGAACGAAAAAATAAGACAAATGCTCGCAAGCATAAAGTCAGCTTCGAGGAAGCTCAATCTGTTTTTCTCGATGAAAATGCGGTCCGTTTTTTTGATCCAGACCATTCACAGGATGAAGATCGGTTTCTGATGCTGGGCATGAGTTTTTCGCTACGTGTTCTGGTTGTCTGTCATTGTTACAGAGAAAATGATTCTGTCATCCAGATTATCTCAGCAAGAAAAGCTGATAAACAGGAACAATCTAATTATTGGAGGTAGTTATGAGAGAACATTACGATTTCAGCAAGATGAAGGGGCAGAAGAACCCATATGTTAAACAATTGAAGCAACCGGTAACAATGCGATTGGATAAATCTACAGTAACTTACTTCAAGAGCATGGCCCAGGATCTTGACATTCCCTATCAAAATCTTATCAACCTTTATCTTCGGGATTGCGCTGTACACAATAAAAAGCTGCATCTCAAATGGGCTCAATAAAGAACAGGCACAGCGGGACGCAAAAAAGCTTGCTCGTGCCGGGCTGAAACCAAGGGCAGAAAAGTTGCTCACGCTACTCGCTGAAAATCCTTACATGACACCACCTCCCTACGAAAAACTTGTCGGCGACCTTACAGGTGCATGTTCTCGAAGGATAAATATTCAGCACAGACTTGTTTATCAGGTTCTCGATGATATCAAGACCGTTAAAATAATACGCCTGTGGAGTCACTATGAATAGAACGGTGAGAACAAAACAAATGCACGGTACGGCGTGCCGCCGCCCGTAATTTGAGACGTTCAACTACAGGAGAGAAACATCATGAAAACCGCAACTAACTTACTACCCACGCTTACAGCAGCCCTGATGCTCCTGGGAAGTATCACAGTGGAGGCAGTTGAAAAGAACAACATCATCATAATTTTGGCCGATGACTATGGATATGGAGACGTGGGATGTTACGGCAGTAAGCGATTCAAAACGCCTAACATTGATGCGTTGGCCGCCGGGGGGATACGCTTTACAGATTTTCATTCAAACGGAGCGGTCTGCAGTCCGACTCGGGCGGCACTTCTAACCGGACGGTACCAACAACGCACCGGGATTACCGGCGTGGTCACTGCTGCGGGACACCGTCACACGGGGCTGGATTTGAAGGAAACTACTTTTGCCGAGATTCTAAAACCTGCGGGCTATGCCACAGCTCTGTTTGGCAAGTGGCATGTTGGATACAAACCGGACTACAACCCAATCCATCAGGGATTTGATGAATTTACCGGATATGTGAGCGGAAATATTGATTATCACAATCACCGTGACCAAACAGGTAAAGCGGACTGGTGGAAACAGGATAGGTTGACGCCCGAAGAAGGCTACTCCACCGATTTGATAACCGATCATGCCGTGAACTTTATCGAAGGTAACAAAGACAACCCGTTTATCCTCTACATCGCGCATGAAGCTCCTCATTACCCCTACCAAGGCCGTCTGGATCCGCCACGGTACACAGAAAGAGGCCGTGGAAATGATCCGGTAACCCTGAAGGTTTATAAGGAAATGATAGAAGTTATGGACGAAAACGTCGGGCGTGTGGTACAGGCCGTTGTTGATGCAGGCCTCGATAAACAGACCGCTATCTTTTTCCTCTCAGACAACGGACCATTCTCCATAGGTTCGGCCGGTCCTCTCCGGGGCAAGAAAGGCCAGATCATGGAAGGAGGACATCGGGTTCCTGCAATTGCCTACTGGCCAGGGAAGATTGAGGCAGGAAGAGTATCTAACCTTACGGCTATGGGAGCTGATCTACTACCCACCATGGCGGCCATTGGTGAAGTACCACTGCCAGAAGGTGTCAAGTTGGATGGCATAAACCTTCTGCCGCACTTGATCGAAAACAAACAGCTAACACCTCGGCCTCTCTTCTGGGGCGTCAAGGGGAAAATCGCTGTCAGACAGGGGGATTACAAACTGATCACCAATAGATCGTTTTCAGACCCAGTTCTTTATAACCTCAAGAGTGACTTGGGCGAAACAAAAAACATAACCGCACAGCACCCGGAAATAGTTCATGACCTTATAAAACTGCTGAAAGCCTGGCACAAAGATGTGACTGAAGGTGTGAAGAAACGTACTTAAAGGGAATGACAAGGTCGAATAATAGGATGGAGAAGTATCATCTGAAAGCGCGCTTTCAGATGAAATCTCATCCTATCGCTAAACAGTATCAGGGGCAGGCTCCGGCAAAGCCGAAACTTCGTCAGGGCTTTCCGTATCCAACGAGGATGACTTGCGCGCGATTCGTTTTTCACGCTTCTCCTGAGCCTTTCGCTTCTTTTCCATTTCTTTGCGGCGCTTTTCAAATGTATTCGTGTTCTTTGCCATACGTGTCCTTTCGGGATGCTCGGTTATCGCGAAACAAGAAACCGATGTGCCCCCATTTCACCTCAAGTAAGTGAAGGATATCACAACTGCGGGACGATTGCTTGATATCAATAGTGATATGTTCAAATACACTCCCTTTACTTCGGACCGGGAGTTAAGATACAATAATTAGCAACACTGCAACAGAAACACACATTGTCACGCCCGACGTACAAGGTCGGGAGGGCATATCACCCGAATAGGCAACACGTATGAATCTAAAACGCAAATCCCGGCATCTACTGCAGGCAACTATCGGTTTACTGGCGCTCTGCGCCCTCATCTATGGAGAGGCCAAAGCGGACGGTCTCGGCCCTGCTCCAGAAGGATCTTTCACCATTGCTGTCATACCCGACACTCAGGGCTATCTCGGAGCGAAGACAAAGGCGCAGCCGGAAAGCACGGATCCAGTGACGAATCCTGTCTTTGATACACATACAACATGGATTGTGAATAACATTGATTCTCAACGCATCGTATTTGTCAGTCACGTTGGAGACATCGTGGATAAGAATGTTCCCCGCCAGTGGGCTGTTGCCCAAACCTGCATGAACCGCTTGCACGGGCGTGTCCCATACGCGATGTCAGTGGGGAATCATGACATGACCGCCTCAGGCGACTCCTCGCTTTTTCAGGGGGTTTTCCCTGCATCACGCTACTCTGATCTACCCTGGTACGGCGGTTGCTTCAAAGCAGCACCTGAACGCCCCAACGTATCCGGCAACAATGCAAACAGCTATCAACTCATCTCGGCCGAAGGCGTTGGATTGGTGATCCTCCATCTTGAGTGTAACGCCCCCGCAGATGTACTGCAGTGGGCCGACAGCATTCTCAGCAAATACTCGGACCGACTGGGCATCATGACAACACATATGGACCTTGGACCTCTCCTGAGACCTAAGACCAAGAAGGGATATCAAAACGATCCGAAAGGACGTATGCAGTGGAAGAAATGCCACAAAGGGAGAGGTATGTCTCCCCAACAGATATGGGACACATGTTATCGCAAACACCCGAACCTCGCCATCGTGTGCTCCGGAGACCAGAGCCGAACCACAGCAATGTATCTTCCCTTGAAAGGCGATCACGGGAACACAGTGCATGCAATGTTGAGCGATTACACCTCATCAGGCCCCATGCGCCTGTACCGTTTCCTGCCCGATAAAGATACGGTCCAGGTCATCACCTACAATACACGCCGGAAAAGACTGGTGAAGAATACATCTTATGTACCCGATCCCACCGCCCATCAGTTCTCGATCAAAATTCCGATAAGCAAGTACAGGAAAATTGCGAAATAATGCCGACATCCCCGCTCCGCACCTCGAAAAGGTGGGATTTCAGCCGCAACCAAATTAAGCTCTTGTGATGAACGGACTTACAAAAATAGTTGCCTGACTTTCTTGTTTTTCGTGACAGAAGTTGATTGAATAGCAACCAGAGGATTGAAAATGAATACAGGAAATGAAATAGAACTCAGGACCGCCACAATAGATGACCTGGCAGCGATTTTTCATCTGGGCGATAAAGTGTTTACATCTCAGGAGTTCTCAAACCTGTATCGCACATGGGATGAATATGAGGTAACCCATCTTTTCAACAGCGAAGCCGAGTATGTTCTGGTCGCAGCAGTTGAAGGAAAGGTCGTCGGGTTTGCCATGGGCACAATCATTGAAAAACACCGCTCCGCCTGGAACTATGGGCACTTGCTCTGGCTGGGAGTCGATCCGGACTATGCCCGCAAGCACATTGGAAGTATGCTGTTTGAACGCTTCCATGAAATCATGGAGGCAGAGGGTATTCGAATGCTGATGGTGGACACTCAGGCTGATAACAAACCAGCTATTAAGTTCTTCAAACGCAAAGGGTTTGCAAACCCGACAAAGCATGTTTATATGACGCTTAACCTCAACAAAGATGGGTAAATATGACAAACTCCATCAACACAAAACGGCTACACTCCCTGTTTCAGAACATGGTCGACTTCTACAGCCCTTCGGGAAAAGAGGAGGAACTGACGGCTTTTCTCGAAAATGTGCTAATGGCAAACGGCTTTTCTGCCGTACGACAACAGGTTGATGAATCCCGATCAAATCTTCTGATTAGCTCGGGTGCCGGCACACAGGATACCCTGTTTCTAGGCCATATCGACACGGTACCCGCCTATGATATTGAACAGTACGAATTTTCCGAACATAAAGGTGTTTGCAGAGGACTTGGAACAGCTGATATGAAAAGCGGCTGTGCTGCTATGATAGAGGCTTTTATATCTGCGGCGGAACAGGGACATTTACCGGATAACGTGCTGCTTGCGCTGGTGGTCGGCGAAGAAGAAACAGGTGACGGAACGCAGGCATTGCTTAAATCACACTCTTTTCATGCAGCTCTGGTCGCAGAGCCGACGAACCTGCAACCATGTCTGGAACATTATGGCTATGTGGAACTGATTATTCGCACTTTCGGATATCGGCGGCATGCAGCCATGTCGAACCGCGACACCAACGCTATTCACGCCATGTTACGATTTCTGATAGAGCTGGAAGACCTGGCAGAAAAACATAAAAAGGAAACCGTCCTGAATATCCGCGACCTGCATAGTTCTGAGTCCGGATTTGCTGTACCGGATCGCTGTGCCGCAGCCATAGACTTACACATTCCACCAGGGGTTTCGTCACTTGCTTTTTCCGAAGAATTACAGGCTTTTATTGACACCAAACTAACTGGAAGCCATGCATCAAAATATGAGCTGGAGTTCCCGACATTGGCCGACGGATTCAAGATGTCTCCTGAAACGGATTTTGCGCAACTCTTAAAGCAGATCTTCCAGACATTGCAAAAGAAATGGGAGCCTATAGCGTTCAAAAGCCATTCGGATGCCAATCTGCTCAAAGATGCGGGATGCCTGCCTATTATTTTAGGTCCCGGCCAACTGGCGAGAGCTCACACCAAAGACGAATGCGTAGAATTTGATCAGGTTTCCACGGCAGCAGAAATCTACTTCCATCTTTTAAAGGGTATTCAACATGAATTTTAAAAACTCAGTGTTCTGGTGTTATCTCTCAAGTCAATTGCTGATTCTTTCTTTGTGCACTGTTGTTTATGGAGAGAATAACAAGAGCATGGAGAAAACAACTCCTCGCCCGATTAGAGAGCGTCTTGTTCCTATGTTTTATACTACATCGGCACCGCAATAGGCAGTAAGCTGCGTAAATGCGGCTATGCCTATTCCAACTCTATTAACGGACCATGGACACGTTGTGACGAAGCACTGCCGCTGGGAGAGGACCATAACAACCCCGCGCCCTATGTTCATGATGACGGACACATTATACTGGCATTCCGCGATAAAGATCTTCATGTTTTTATCGCCACAGCGGAAAGATATGATGGGGCACACTTGATTTCAAAAGATGGAATTCAATGGACTAAACATGATCCAATCACGGTTTATACACACTCTCTCCAATGGCAAGACGGCACAAAAACTGAGGTTGACCGCCGGGAGCGTCCTGAGCTATTCAACGCCAATGCAAAACGGAAAGGTAACGGCAATCCCACACACCTGCTCACAGCCGTACTAGCGGATGGAAAAACATGGTGCCATATTCAAAAGATTGCACCAAATCCTGTATCCGATGTATCTCATTCCCGCTGAAGACATCCGGTTAAAACCGGATTTGTTGAACTTTACTATGTATGGCTATGATTCATCTCTAAGGCCAAAAATCGGGATTGCAATACTAAAAAATATATTGCATATTAGTATTCCAATCCTAATTACCTCACAAAAAGGGATTGACACTCCTATTTTGTTTGATAATAGCATAGGCTATGAATTACAGGAATAGACATATAGAGACAAAACTGCTGGAATACAGCAAGTTTTTCAAAAGGACTTATCAAATGAACAAACACGCTTCAACTTCACGTATCAGCAACATCACAGCTACTTTGCTCTTTGGAGCTTCTTTGTTTCTCTGCGGATGCGTTACGGCTGAAACCGCTAAACACCCTGACACCTCCGGCTGGAAGAATCTTATTGCTTCAGATCTCTCCAATGTCGATATGCACAAAGAAGGATGGAAAATGAAGAACGGCATTCTGGTAGCTAAGAATCATCACACCATCTGGACGAAAGAGTCATATGACAACTTCATCCTTGATATGGAATTCAAGGTGGCTAAAGAGTCAAACAGTGGTGTTTTTCTGCGATCAGGCAACACACAAAATGTTCTGGCAGCACTTGAAGTGCAAGTCCACGACTCAAAGGACGGATCAAAATACGGCATGGTCGGCGCCATCTACGATGCAAAGCCACCGGCAAAAGCTATGCAGAAACCGGTCGGTGAGTGGAACCGTTACACAATCACCTGTAACGATAACAAAATTTCACTGGTCTTCAACGATGAGATGGTCTGGGATGTGGATTTGAACGACTGGAAAGAGCCGAACAAAAATCCTGACGGAACAAAAAACAAATTCAAAACCGCCTTAAAAGATTTCTCCCGCAAAGGTCCTATCGGTTTACAGGGATTGCACGGCAAAGCCCAGGCCCCTGTCTGGTATCGCAATATAAAGATCAAAGAGATCAAATAACACCAACTGTAATTTCAAAAAGAAGGGATGGTCGACATGCTTGAAATTTTAGAAGGTTATAACCCGATATTACTGGCGTTGCTGGCAACTTTATTCACTTGGGCTCTGACTGCGGCAGGTGCCGCAATGATATATCTGCCTTTCCCGATGAATCGAAAAACCCTGGACGGACTGTTAGGATTTGCCGCAGGTGTGATGATTGCAGCAAGTTACTGGTCTCTGCTGGCTCCGGCAATTGAAATGACTGAGAGCTCCGGCTCATCCTTGCCTTCCTGGTTGCCGGCTGCCGGCGGTTTTGTAACCGGGGCGGTTTTTTTGCGTATCATCGACAAATTCTTACCGCATCTGCACCCCGGACTGGAACAACCGGAGGGCATTAAAACGAGCTGGCAGCGCAGTATTCTGCTGGTATTAGCGATCACACTACATAACATTCCCGAGGGGTTGGCAGTAGGCGTGGCATTCGGCGCTGTCGCCAGCGGTCTGCCGGAAGCAAGCATCGGAGGGGCAATTGCCCTGGCTCTGGGTATTGGTATCCAGAATTTTCCTGAAGGAACCGCTGTCTCCATGCCTCTATTTAGAGATGGCCTCAGCAAAAGAAAGTGTTTCATGTACGGGCAGCTATCCGGTATTGTTGAACCCATTGCCGGTGTATTAGGAGCATTAGCCGTTGTTGTTTTTCAGCCGATTTTACCATTTACCCTCGCATTTGCTGCGGGCGCAATGAGTTTTGGTGTGGTTGAAGAGTTAATTCCTGAATCACAGGCCGGTGGCAATACCGACTTAGCAACCATGGGAACAATTGTCGGCTTCACGGTGATGATGGTTCTGGACGTTGCACTTGGTTAAGGCCGCCATCTTCGGGCGCTGAGGCCAGCGCCCCTCCAAAAAGACCACAAAACCAACAACTTCAATCTTATCGACGGAAAGTCGATACCAAGGCGGTAACGCCGCACTCTGGAGGGACCGTGGCCCACGGTCCGCTTCGGGACCCTCTCTGCGCTCTCCGCGCCTCTGCGAGGTATAAAAAGTCATTATTCGACATCTCTATCCCAGCGACATTACCGATACCGATACCGATACCGAGTTGCAGTACATCAACGAAGAACACCCATTATATGCGAATCAGATGGTTAATATATTACAAAAGCAATTTTTTGAACGTTCTCTTTAGATACACCTGTTAAAGTGTTGTTTTATTGTTTATTATGGCTATTCACTGAAATTTACAAAGGAGCGTTATTAATGGGTGCCAGGTTACAGTATTTTATCGTTGTATTAGTCTTTCTGTTTGTCTCTATAACTTCATCGGCCAAGGAACCCAAATCTTCCGATTTTCTGGAATGGAGTGAGCTACCACCACTGCCACCAGCCGCTGGACAAACAATTAACCCGGGTGTAGCTGGCGCATACGCCGGAATCTGCTCCAACAACCTGATTATCGCCGGCGGTGCCAATTTTGCGATTCCCGTAACAGATATCACCAACGGAGCGGCCAAGATCTATCATGATACGGTCTACTGCATGGAAAAGACCGATAATGGCTGCGCCTACATTCCTGTCGCAGGCAAACTCCCCTTCCCTCTGGCATACGGAGCAAGCGTTACCATCCCGCAGGGAGTACTGCTGCTTGGAGGACAGGATGCAGAGGGAGCAATAGCAGATGTTCTCCTACTTAGCGTTGGAAAGGGCCAGCTTAAGGTTGCAGCCCTGCCTCCCCTGCCGAAAACAGTCAGTTGCACCAAGGCGGTATTGCTCAACGGCAAAATCTATCTGGCCGGAGGCTCAAGCTCTTCCTCGGATCTGGACGCTTTAAACAACTTCTGGAGTTTTGATCTGACTTTGCTAACCAAACCGGATTTTTATAAAAAGAGTGCCAAAGCAACAAAACTGCTCTCCATTACTCCAGCACTGAAGCGCGCCAAACAGAGCAGCTATATATGGGGCAAGGAGTTTGCCTGGCAGTCACTTCCGAATATTCCCGGTGACCCTCGCTCTCACGCTATGGTGAGTGTGCAGCATGATGGATATGCCCCGAGTATTTATATCATGGGTGGCCGCAGGAAGCTTACCGACAAAGAGGTCACCGCTCTCCCGGAAACAGAAAAACGCTCTCTTGCAATGGGACACCTGAAGATTTTTGATGAGGTTTACAAGTTCAATTTTGGTGATATGCAGTGGAAAGCCTGTACTCCAATGCCATCAAAACTTGCGGCTGGTGTCAGTATCAGCTCCGGGCAGGGTCATATATTTGTTCTGTCCGGCGCAACCGGCGAATATGCAGAAAACTGGGAAACAGAGAGATTCTTCTTCAAGCACCCCGGTTTTATGAACACACCTTATATATACCATGCGATTACCGACACCTGGATTAAAGAAAAGTCCACCCCGCAATCTGAGAATACCAAAGCAGCTGTTTCTGCTCAGCTTGGCATGAAGACTCTGCCAGATGGTTATCCGGTGCCGGTTGCACAGGTTACAGCGGCCGCGGTTAATTGGGATAGTGATATTATATTAATCGGCGGAGAGGTGCGTCCGGGTGTCCGCACACCGGCGATCCGCAAAATTTCTCTCAGACCGATCAAAGTCTCCTTCGGAATCATAAACTACACAACGCTGGTTATATACCTGCTGGGCATGGTGGGCATCGGTGTCTATTTTTCACGCAAGAACAAAAGCACCAATGACTTCTTCCGCGGTGGTCAGAACATTCCCTGGTGGGCGGCAGCCTGCAGCATCTACGCAACCATGCTATCATCGATCACCTTCGTGGCAATGCCGGCAAAGGCATTTGCAACCGACTGGTCAACCTGGATTATGATTGTCATGGTCCTGCCGGTCAGCATCTTTGTTATCGCGAAAATTCTGCCTTTCTTTCGCCAGATCGATGCCACCAGCGCATACGAATATCTGCAGAAACGCTTCAACTACACAACACGGATGGCGGGAAGTATACTCTTTGTTCTCTTCCAGATCGGCCGTATGGCGGTTGTAATGTATCTGCCAGCCCTGGCACTTCAGGCAATTACCGGTCTCTCTCCTATTACCTGCATCCTGATCATGGGAGTACTGAGTATTATCTATTGCACAATGGGCGGTATTGAGGCGGTCATCTGGACCGACACCATACAGACATTTGTACTTCTAGGCGGAGCACTGCTCAGTGTCCTGATAATCATCTTCAGCATTGAGGGCGGTGTCGGAACTTTCATGAGCGACTGCATTGCAGCCAATAAATTTAAGGTTATTGACTGGGACTTCTCATCCGGCAGCTACATGACCATGTCCATCTGGGTGGTCGTATTAGGCGGTATCTTCCAGAATCTGGCCAGCTACTCCGCCGACCAGTCTGTGGTGCAGCGCTACATGACCACTCCTGACCTGGAGAAATCTTCTAAATCTATACTGATGAATGGATACATGTGCGCTCCAGCCGGACTGCTCTTCTTTGCAGTTGGCGCAGCGCTTTTCTCCTTCTACAAACACAACCCTGATCTGATGAATCCGGTATTTGCCCCCAAATCGGTATTTCCGCTCTTTATTGCGACAAAAATGCCGATCGGCATATCGGGGCTGGTAGTTGCAGGAATTTTTGCCGCGGCGCAGTCCACCCTCTCCACCAGCATGAACTCACTCTCAACAACCCTCGTAACCGATTTTGCAAGACCGATGAATGCCTGTAAAACTGACAAGGGATACCTCACTCTTGCTCGGATATTCACAGCCATTTTCGGTATTGTCGGTACCTTGGCCGCAATTATAATCGCCTGTTCAGATATTTTCGATGTATTCGATCAGTATATGGCGATACTCGGTATGTTCATGGGAGTTCTGGGAGGAATGTTTATTCTGGGCATGTTCTCAAAAAGGGCAAACTCTGCAGGTTGTATTATTGCGGCAACTATAAGCGCCATATTCATGTGCTGGCTCAAGTTCTACTCCGGTTCCGCCATTCACGGATATCTCTATCCGGCCATCAGCTTGACCATGACATATGTGCTTGGCCTGCTGATATCGCTGGTTACAGGCGGAAACAGGAAGAACATTGACGGTCTGACGGTGTTTAAATAACTAGTTTAAGTAATAAGTTGAAGTTTAAGTCATATGTGCTCTTCCTTAAACTTAACACTTCAACTTAAACGCCACTCTTACTCGGTTTACACTTAAATGAACCACTTTCATCGGTTAAGATGGTGGCATAGTTAGATACTGAATGTGACTGCCGCTTAGGTTGATGCGTATGCGTAAAGCGGGGATAAAATTACCGTATCTATTCGCGGAGATTCGCGGGCAGAAATTCAAATCTTGTAAATCTGCGGATGAAACAAGAAAAAGTTCTTTTCAGATTGCCCTAAACCCTTTACATTACAAGTGATATGGGCAAAAAGAAAAAAAACAAGAAACCGAAGAAAGCAGCGGAGAAAAAGCACCCGATAACAACGGAAGCATCTTCTTTCCCTGAACCCTCTGCCATCTTTCCCGTTCAGAGTACAGAATCACCAATTGCACAACAAAACGCACCAGATGAATTCAGCTCCGAGCTTCCAGAGAAAATCCCGGAATTAACACCGGAAACACCGGAAACACCGGAAAAGCATATCACGCATTCGTCTGCACCAAAAAGTCGTTTTCGCCGTATGCTTCCGGATATTTTGCGTGTTATTCTGGCTCTATCGGTGATTGCCGCTGGCATTGCCATCTGGTTTAAACCCCCGCTTTTCACGGCCTCATTTCCCACAACTACCTATCAGTACAAAGGAAAGCCTGCGCAACAGGCCACTTTATACCGTCCCATTGCCATGCAGGAACGATATTACGTTGAGCTTCCTGACAAACTTGAGAATCGTTACCAGTGGTTTGCCATCGACCGCCGTCGCGAAGAGGTGGCTCTGTGTGATGAACCACAACACCGTTTCTTAGGGAAAAGAGCAATCAAGCGTGGTGATCCGCTGGGGCTGGATCTGGAATTCAGAACGCTTGACGGACACGAATGGTTGATTTACTTCTACACCGATGCCATTGTCTTTTCCAACAACCTGCTTTGCGTAAGGCTGGATGCAAAGGGGTCAGAAAAATAATAACGTATTTAACCATTTTTGTTGTCAGGTCGCCAGTGTCGTCAGAGACCGACTATCGGGCTATTTATGCGACAAAGTGTCGCATATTGTGACATGCTGACACCTCCAAACATGACATTTTGCCATTCAACACGCCTTCTTTATAAAAATCAGTGAAAAATGAACAATTTTAGTCCCATTTAAAAGTTGGCACACTGATTGCTTTATAATAGATACAAACAACAAACAAACACAAAACGCATAAACCTTGTTGGGTACAATATATATAAAGCTCAACATAACCTATGTAGACCACTCCTGTTACACAGCCGGGGCTCAGAAAAGAGTCCCGGCATTTTTTTTGTACAGATTTAAACTATAGACTATTAGTTTAGAAACAGAGATGAACCACGAAGAATTGTAGCGCAGCATAGCCGCAACCTAATAAATTTTAACATGGATATACAGGATATTTTTCTTAAAAGTTCTACCAGTAGAGTAGCACGGAGTTACGGAGAAAACAGCATGCTTTCGTACTACTATCTTTCATTTTCGTGTTTTTTCTATACGTTTTTTATCCAGTTATTTCCATAAGCTGTTGATAGTTAATGGAATATCCAATATACAACACGGAACTCCCAATATCCAAATTAAGAGCTGCTATCGCTCCATAATCGCACTACATCGCCTTAAACCAAAACAAAAGCGCACCCTTTTTTACTTGTTCGGTTGGATATTGCCATTCCGCCCTGCGGGCTCCATTGCCACTCCTGTGGATCAGCCTTTCTCGCAAGCTCGGATCTCGTGTTGAATATTGGATATTGTGTGCGGCTTTGCTACTCTACGTTTTAGGGGTTTATTCCTCCGTACCTCCGTGTTATGTGGACTCCGTGGTTTAAAAAAACGTGCACAAAAAACAAGAAACTGACTGTCAACAATATCCCTCACAATGTGAAGTCAAAACGGTATTTACCGGATACAAGACGGTAATGACTCTTTTTCTGCGTGTTGCCGACAAAACGCACCCCGTTACTGGATGCAGCGAGTTTTTCATTTTCAAATAGAGCTGCAGGAGTGCATGGAAGTGTCAGTAATGCCGTTGTATTTACCGGCACTGAAAGCATCAGTGTGAAGTGTGCTCCCTCACGCTGCCAGCGCGAAAAGACTTTTCCATATGGGGTATTGACCTCTGCTTCGGCAAAATTCAGCGATGCTGGAAAACAGGGCTTTATCTTGATCTCCTTGAAACCGGGTGCCCCCGCACTGATTCCCGCCAGCCGCGTGTAGAAGGATGAACTGACTCCCGCAAACATCGCATGGTTATGTGAATTCATACCCCCTTTAAAACTCCACTGCTCCCAAAGTGTGGTCGCCCCCTTTTCAATCTGATAGACAAAACCCGGATAGCCTGGTTGTTTGAGCATGTTGATACCAAGATCGGCCTGGCCAAAGTCACAGAGCACATCCAAAAGATAGCGCGTACCGAAGATACCGGTATCGATATGCCCCTTGTTCTTGTCATGAATCGTGGTGACCAGCTGATCAAACACCAATTGCCGATGGGATTGAGGCACCAGATCAAATGCCAGCGGCAGGATCGCGGTTGTCTGTGAGCCGTCACCATAGATGGATTTCTCTGCATTAAAGCGCTCTGCAAAAAGTGCCGCCGCTATCTCCTGCGTCCGTTTTTTGTAGAGAACCGCATCATCTTGTTTTCCAAGTACCGCTGCTGTCTCTGATGCAATATTGACCAGAGCCGCATAGAGAGTTGCTTTGAATGCGGTTGATCGTTTCATCCGAGCAGATAAAGTGTCCGTCATTCCTGACATCCGAATGAACAACACAGCCGGTGATATCATCCCGAGTCGGCTTACCGGGATAACCGCTGACCTCCACATAGCGGAAACCATGATAGGTAAAACGTGGCTCATAAGTCTCAACGCCCTGTCCGCTCAGAATAAATAAATCGGTGGATTCTGCCCGACGGTTAGTCCAGGTATCAAGCATACCATCAGCTCCCAGAAGTTCGCTGTGACGCAGAGTAATGCGTGATCCGGCCGCTCCCTTTGCGCGCAGGCGTACCCATCCGGCAAAATTCTGTCCCATATCAAAGATAAATATGCCGGGCTTCGGCTCCTCCCATTTCCACCCCCACTTTGAATAATCGGATGCATAACCGGGAGCCAACCAGAGACCGGCCGCATTCTCTCCCTGCTTCAATGCAGCCGTCACATCCAATGTGTCAAAGAACACACGTTGTTTATAAGATGAATTAGCCGGAGCCAGCACATGATCCCCGGCTTTTTTACCATTCAGGTACAGCTCATAAAAACCAAGACCGCAAACAGATGCCGTGGCACGCCGGATCGACTTATCCAATGTGAATATTTTGCGAAAGCGCGGACAATCCTTAGGCGGTAGCTCCTTATAAAGATAGGTTGCGGCATTTACAATAAGCGCGCCCTCTGCCGGTTTCTGCTCCTGCGGTAAGCCGATCCAGGAACTTTTCCAATCAGACGATATAAAATAAAACTCCAACGACCTCATGAATTAGAGATCTGTCAATTGTAATTTACTCTTGAATCTAAATCAAATGCGGCATCGGCACATTAAAGCTTATAAATTATAAAGCGGCAAAGTCGTAACCGATAAACCAAGCGCACCCCATTTTTTACCTCTTAAATTTTTTACCTAAAAATTACAAACCGCATCTTCTACTCGTCACCCAGCTGCTTCTGGCGAAATGCCGGCAACTCAGATTGTGTATGTGCCTCCCTAAGAATTTTCTCTATCTTTTGTATGATCTCAGGATTCTGAGCGGCAACATTGTTCTCTTCCCGGATATCTTTTTCAAGGTTGAAAAGCTCAATTTTCATATTTCCCTTACGGATTTTTTTGCGAATGGCTTTCCATTTGCCCATGCGCACCGCCTGACTTGAACCGGCCTCGGGATACTCCCAGTAAAGATAGGGGTGACGTTTCTGATTACTCTTCTGCAATAAAGTTGAAAGATAGCTGATGCCATCAATATCATCCGGCGGTGTTACGCCCGCTATTTCACAGAACGTAGGCAGAGCATCCCAGAATGCGCTGATGTGATCTGTCTCGGAGCCGGCCTTGATTTTTCCGGGCCATGAAGCAATAAAAGGTACGCGAACACCGCCTTCATGCAACGATGTCTTGCCCCAACCGCGTTCACTTTTAAAAGGTCCCCCACTGTTGAACCAAGGCGATTGTGTTCCTCCATTGAATGTGAACCCGTTATCAGATGTAAAAATAATAAGGGTGTCGTCATAGACCCCGATATCCTTGAGCTGTTTTACCAGCTTACCGACATTTTCATCCAGGTAAGAGATCATGGCCGCATAGGTGGCCCGGGGATAGCGAGCGGGAAAATATCCCTTGTTTCCGATATAGGGTTCCTCATTACCAAACTTTTTGACGTAGTATTTAACCCAGCGATCCGGTGCCTGCAGGGGTACATGAGGAATAGGAGAGGCCCAGTAGAGAAAGAAGGGCTTCTTTTTGTTTTCATCAACAAATTTTGTTATCTCTGAAAACATCAATTCAGGTGAATAGTCTGTCAGGGTATAGTTGGCATAACTCTCTGCCTTAAGCGGGTCAGCGCCTTTGGGCAGTTTGGTTCCAGGGGCAATTTCTTTATTGCGCAGCTTTACACGCTCTTCATTTTTATAGAGGTGACATGGATAATAGGTATGAGCCTGACGCTGACAATTATATCCAAAAAACAGATCAAATCCCTGTTTATTGGGTGTGCCCTCTGTGCCGGGAGCACCCAGTCCCCATTTTCCAACGCAGGCAGTTGCGTAATTAGCACTTTTTAAAAGAGATGCTATTGTTACTGTTCCTGCTGGTAGAGGTCTCTGGCCCTCAAGACTACAGTCTTTATTCATTGCGGCATAGCTCCAGACATTACCACGCTCTTTCCACTCGTCATTACCACGAATATAGGCATGACCGGCATGTTTGCCAGTCAGCAGGACACAGCGAGAGGGAGCACATACCGCAGAACCCGAGTAGTGCTGGGTAAACTTCATTCCTTCGGAACGCAGCTGATCAATATTGGGTGTTTCGATCTTCTTCTGTCCGTAGCAGCCCAGTTCTCCGTAGCCCAGATCATCCGCCAGAATATAGATAATGTTAGGCCGGCCGGTCTTGGCGCTTGCAGCACTGCAAATACCAGCGACAGAGAATATGGCGATAACGCTTAAAACATATTTCGAGAAAGATAAAATGTGCATAGTTCAATTCCTTCTGGTTTTTATTTACCTCATAACGCTATCATATGGGCGCATCTGTGAATCGATTCACATTACCGGATAACCTTCAAAATCATTGTTGTCCACCGCATAGCGGAGGATATACTTATATTGCAAATAAAGTAAATCCGCCGTTACACGGTGGATCATTGCACCGATTCACATTATTTTGGTATTTACAACGAGAAACATTGATAAAACTATGGGTAACTTTAGCACAAAACTGATGTAAATAAGGGTAAATTTGTCAACCTTAAGCTACCTATGCAATGCTTAGACTTTTACTATCGGCTCGGCAATATCCTGTGACCATCATACTGTTATCAGCATACATATCAACAACAGCATAGGAGTTATTATCTTTTTTTGTATCATCAACCATGCATTTGAGGGTGTAGTAATGAATATTTTCCAGGTGTTTATAAGCACCTTCATGATGGTGCCCCTGGAAAACGGCCAGAACGCGGTTACTCTCTGCAAGTATTTTACAAACCTGATCTGCATTGGTGATCCGGTGTCCACCGCCATTCAGCTCCTGATGAATAAAGCAGAGCACAGGAAGTTTTGTTGCGGCCAGATCATGTTTGAGCCACTTAACCTCCTCCTCTGAAATATTGGCATCCTTCCAATTATAATTGCCATGATTGTAAGCAATGCCATCAGATTTGAAGTTGGCATCCAGAACCACGCAGTGCACTCCCTTTGTATCGTAGGAGTAGAAAGAGGATTCTTTGGAGATGCCGGTATTATCAACATGCGCCAGAAACTGGCTCTTCGAGATGCTGTCCGCATCGTGATTACCAAGCACATGGTAGCGAGGACCTTTAAATTTAGAGAACACCGACTCTATTGCATCCAGAAACTTCAGTGTGCTTTTTTCAGAAGACGGGCTTCCCTGGTCTTTAAAGTCGCCCAGCTCAATCAGAAAATCCACCTTCTGCTCGTTCATCAGGTCAACACACTCCTGCATTTTACCCATAGATTTGCGATAGCAGCGACGACCTTTTGCCGGAGCATCGGCATAGTGACTATCAGTCACAATCCCAAAGCGCAGTTTTGCTTTGCGTGATGAACTATCCGCATATGACGGAAGTGTGGCACCAGCGGAAAGGGCCGCCGCCGCCAGAGTGGAAGAGCGGAGAAATACCCGTCTTGAAATGATCCAGTTGTTTTGTTTTTTCATGGTTTTTTAAATTATAGGTTAAAGTGGTTGAAGATTGAAGGTTAAAAATCTCAATCTATGATCCCCTCCCTTATTTTGTCGTTACTGGTGGAGGGTCGGCCAGGAAAAGGGCGCGACAGATTTCACAGGTGACATCTGTCTGCAGAAGAGTTCCATATGATTCGCGGTATATACCGGTCAACTCGACAAGGATGCCGAATTTATTGCGGGCACCGGTATTCATCAGGAAGGGAGTGTCACTACCCATAATGACATTGTCGAGCAGATATTGCGAAGGGGTGTCCTCCTGGTTCTGTCGCAGTAGATGTCGCCCCCGCAAACGCGCATTGACAATTTCCTGCATCTCAAATGCCATGAGTTCGTTTTCGGGATGACCCACGGCAGGCAGAATCCCCAGTTTATTGCTTTTTGCCCCTGAATTGCTGTGATAATCGAGCAGGCAGTAGAGATTGGGTAACATCGCGATCTTATGATAGACCTGAGCTTCCGGTTCAGAGAGAGGGGCACTCCCCTTCCAATCGTAGTCATTCGGGCCATACTTTCCGTTTTTATTGCTGTCACGTCCTTGATAGCGCTCCCACTGGTGATCTCCCTGTCGATTGAGATCAACTCCATGCGCATTCTGCCGCCGCATACGGGAATATCCCGAGGGATTCAGGATTGGAAGAATTTTGATCTGCACCTTATTGAGATCAACGACATCGCTAAGGTTGCCTTCAGCTATCTGCCATGCAAAGGTCATCAGACCATATCCCGGCTCCCATTCACTACCGTGTGTGGCTGCATAGAGAAAATAGAGAGGTTTCCCCGGTGTACCGAGGTTCAGAGTGTAAATAGGGTCGTTATTGGACGCAATCCCCTCTTCTTTAATTTCAATGGCTGGATATTTTTCCGCCAGCCGCTTCATTTCCGCAACCACACCGGCATATGTCATTCGCTCTGGATAATATTGTCCGAAGCGCACAGGATTTCCCAGCGCACCACTTACGGGAGTGAAAGCGTAATAGGCATCCATGCTGCGACAGTATGGTTCACGGAGAGAGAGCAGATCACAGGCCGTGACACTCCCCTTACCCATAGTCACCCTGACAAGCCCGGCTTCGCCACCAGGTGCCACAGCCAGAACATCCATGCCAGGCAATGAAAATTCCTTTGGGAGAACAAAGAGGTTCCCATCCGGCAAACCGGCACGGGGCATGATCTGGTTCTTTGTGAAACCGGCGGTTGCATCGAATACACGCACAACGCGCAGACCAGCTGTCATGCGCTCTTTGAGAGATTTTGCTTTGGCAGGCCCCACATTAACAGAGACCGCTTTTGTTCCGTGACTGCATGCAAAGGCACGAATATCCATAAATACGCATCCACCGTTGCGGGTAAAGGCATCTAATGCCGCCGGAACCGAGGCGGGAACTGCACCGTCATAAAGAACCAGAGCACCGGTTGCCTTCTTCAAATTTTCAATCTGATCAGGCTCCACACGTGTCAGGCCATCTTCAAACAAAGTTCGGGCACGTTGGATAACAGGGTGATCATCAGACAGATCGGAGAGCAGGGCAATGCGGGATGCTGGAGGACGTTTGACCGGCGGACATTTCACGCACAGCTCAACATCATCAAAGAGAACTCGCCCAACGCCATCTTTGGTTTGAAGGTAGGCCATGACATAGGCAGTGTTCTGCGGCACGATAGCAAGTACGCGATGACGCGTCCAGTCAAAGGCACCGAAAGCCTGTCTTGAGGTCGGCTGTGAAAGAATGCCGCCCTTAGCATCCATGCAGTAAATCTGAAGCTTGACCACCCCGTTTGTATCCTGTTCCGATTTTATCAACGCCGAAAGTTCAATCCGACTACCAGCTGCAATATTGATAGAGCGGTCGTGTCCCTGACGTAGGCGAGTGTAGGATGGCTCGATATTCTCCAGCACAACTGCGGCACCTTTTCGTCCGACACCTTCTTCGCGGTATAGCTTGCGTTGCGCGTTTTCTGGAGTCCGTTTCTCCCAGACCGGTTTCAGCGGCTCTTCAAATGAAGCGTTTAAAAGCAGGTTATCACCAGCCGCTGATGAGAAGGCAACAACAATAAGCAGAGCGGAAAACAGCATAAGTTTTCCAGTTTGTGAAAATATCATTTTATATGGATCCTTTGTTAAACGATACTACACCGCTATCTTAAATAAAGAAACAGGAATTGTAAAATACCAGTGGGCTTCGACTCTCCAACATCAGCCGTGTCTGCCACAAACGGGCAATTATAATATCATTTGATGCTATCAACATATTCGCGGTTGGTTATTCGGAATACCGCAGCTGATACAGCCCTGAATGCATTTTGCGGGCAGCCTTACTCAACTCGGGATAAATGGAGTCAGTCTCATTAATGAATCCGATATTGTAATTTTCTCCATCGCCCCGTCCGGTCAGCGACTGGTCTTTATACTGGAACCAATGGGCACCGACACACCATGATGCCTTGGCCCCCGCCTCGATGTAATTGACATATTTCTGAGCACGATCCTCCTGATTATCAGCCTTGCGTAAACCGGTGTGAAACATACCGCGATCAAGAGCACCAAAGTGGAATTCACCGATAATAACGGGGAAATCATGTTCCAATGCCAGCTCATCGACAGTGCGCATATCCGGCAGATACTCATAGATGTTAAAAGACATCACATCGCAGTACTTTGCTGCAACGGCCACCACCTCCGGTGTATAACGTCCACTGAAACGCGGTCCCATATAGAGAATCTGCGGATCACATTTCTTTATGGCATCACGTGTCTCTTTAAAATATCGCTCGGCGATAAATACCTCCAGTGCCAGCATATCTTTTTCCGCACTCTTTATCTGTTCCGTGGTTAATACAATCGGGTCTAACACGGCATCCCAGGATTTATACTCTGTTTTCCAGACATTGTTCAGATCAGCCGGAGTTTTGTTTGACTTCCTCAGCTGCTCGACAAGGGCTTTCTTAATGAAAGAGTCGGGGCCATTCACACAAAATGCGTTAACGGAAATACGCACCCATGGGCCTTCGCCCGAAGGGGCGCGTGCTGTCCAGGGCAGTTCATTGTCAACAAACACCCCCAGCATCCAGGGATCACCAATATATCCATCCATCTCCTTGAACCGCTTAATTATCGCTGGACCATAATCAGGGTTAAAGGGATCGGGGAAATATTTCTTTTTAGTGAGTCCAGCCTTAAGAAAAGAGCTCACAGCAAAGCGCGGCACTTTGGCCTGTATTGACAACATATACGGCAGTTTACGAAGTTTATATGCCTTTCCATCGCTCCAGTTGGCAATGGTATTCATTCCCCATGCTTTCAAACGAAGAGTGCTCTGATTATAGAAGGCCTCCTCAAAATTCTCGCCGTATTTACGAAAGAGGTTTGCACTAAAGAAATCAAATTTGCTCCATCTGCCTTTACCTGTAAGAAAGCGTTTCAGCGGGTCATCTTTCTCCGGCAGCCAGGAAAAACAGAATTCTCGACCAGTGACCGTGGTGGCATTGCCTCCGATACGTACACCGGTGATACCGCTTGACCAGAAAAGATATCCATCAGGATCAATGAACCACCACTTACCATTAACCTTCTTGATCTGAAAGCGTCCGGTAGCATCCTGTTTTTTGCCAGCCTTCCAACCTCCATACTGACTATAGTGCGCTAACATCCCATTAGCTTTAGTATATTCGGCCTCCTTCTGAATGTTACTGTGCAACTCTTGATCGGAGTAAATTTTGCCGGGCCAATCAGCTCCATTGAACTGTCCGTAACGATCGACAAAGGAATCTGTCTGTTTCCGATCTGATTTTATCAGCTCTATTTTATGCACCCGCAGGATATGATCCTCCGTTGGTTTCGACATAAAGAGCTGTAACCTCGTAATCGCCTTTAAATTAAGCGGAACACTCCAGGCATCAGCAATAACATCGCTTTCTCCATTGCTGATAAGAGGAGGCTGCCCCTGCATCCCTTTGATATCTCCATCAGCGCAAATCGGCATAAGCCAGCGAATTGTTTTACCGGGAAAAAGGGTGAGTGATGCCTGCCGACCGCGTTTGCGGTCAGCGGTTGAATCCACCCGCAGTCCAACAGGAAAAGGCTCTTCGCCAGAACTGGATAAGGTTATGGCCAGATAGCGAAAACCGGACCAGTCCTTAGTATATTTCAGCTTTTCCGGATAAAAACAGATGTTAGGCCATGACTGCTTATGTCCGAAATGTATTTCCAGCGCCCTGCCATTTGCACTATCCACAACTTTAATCGCTGAATCATTTAATTTACAAACAGAAATTTTACTGGCTTGAACCGGATTAAAGAGCTCAACCGCTTGATCAGCTCCATGCATATTGACAGCCGCACTCAAGCCAACAGCTAAAGCTGTTACTCTTATAATAACGCTTTTCATTGAAAGTATCCTTATTTCTTTTTTATCAGAATTTTCTTTTCCGGCTTAGCCACTTTTTTATTAGTTGAAATAACCGTCTTTTTGATCTCACTTCCATTTTGAGAAGGCTTGATTACTGCCGGAATTTTCTTAATCACAGGTTTTTTAAGAGCCACATCTGGAGACACCGTTTTGACAGCCTGGGTTCGCGTCAACTTCATGTAATTAGGGTCCAGAGAAAAAGGAACCTGGTTTTGCATGGGAATCGGATGAGCTTTTGAAAAATGACAGTGCAGGTGATAGGTTAAAACAACACTCCAGGCACTGCAGTAAAGCAGATTTTGAATCGCTTTCGGTGATTGATCCTTCGCATATAACTTCCAGAGTCTGATCGCAGTATCACTGTCCAGTTTATCAATTCCTACTGGACAGGGTAGTTCAAACACCTCTCCTAAAGCCTTTAAGCCTCCGGATATCCCCTTTTTTTTAGCGATGGCACGTAGCTCGATATGTTTTTTATGTGGACTCACATTGAACTGCCGACATAACAACGGTTCTTCAATCGCCTTTCCGTTAAATGTAACGACCCATGGTGCATTCTCCCAGAACAAAATAAATTCATCCGGTTTGTCTTTTCCATTAACCCAGGAATACCACTTGTTATTGCACCACCAGACAATAGTTGATATTTCCGCCTGCGGTTTTATGGAATCATCTGTTGTTTCGATATCCATGTACATGGTTCCCATTTGCGGAACGGCAACGATCTTACATTCAAATTTGTTGTGGCATTTAAAACACTCCAGATGTCTTTCGAGGTGTTCAAGGTCTATATCATACGGTTCATTACAGAAGGGACATTTAGTTTTCATATTTTTAGCTATTTCAGGGGATTTTCCCTGTACATTATTAACACCATTTATCACATTTTTTTTATCATATATTGAACTACCTGATTTAGCAAGAGCGCATTCTATAAATAACTTTTTCCCTTAAGCCCCCTCTTCCGCCTTGCATAAGCCACCCTTTTTTGATTAAATATGATCAATTGCAAGCAAAAGCAATCAAATATGAACGAGACTACCTCAAAAGATTTGGCCGAACCAAGACGTCTTAAGCTGCTGAACCTTCTCAAAGAGAAGCGTATTCTGCGGGTTGAGGACTTTGTGCAGACGCTGGGAGTTTCGGCAGCAACAGTGCGACGTGACTTGGCTTTTATGGAGAACCTAGGTGAACTGCGCCGCATCCATGGCGGAGCAACCATTGCTGAATCCTATGATATTGAGCCCCTTTTTGATGATAAGACCGGAATTGCCGCTCAGGAAAAGAGACGCATCGCCGAAGCCGCACTTAAATTGATCCACCCAAAAGGGCTGATCTACCTCGATGGCGGCAGCACCGTACTTGAACTTGCCCGCCTGCTGATCCCCTATCATCAGCTCACCGTTGTAACCAACTCCCTGCGCATTGTGGAGATTTTTAAAAGCAGTGGACCGAAAATGATCATCACCGGTGGTGAATGTCGCCTGCTCAGCCAGACTTTTGTAGGCCCCCTGACCCGCGGAGTGCTCGATCAGATGCATGTTGACCTGGCCTTTATGGGAACCATTGGTGTTTCATGTGAAAAAGGACTCACTACCACCGACCCCGCCGAAGCATTCACCAAAGAACAGGTTATCAAATCCGCCACTAAAACAATCCTGTTGGCCGATTGCACCAAATTCGAAAAAACAAGCTTTGTCAAATTTGGCTCGATTAATCAACTTGCAATAACAATTTCTGACAAGAAGATGCCTCCTGATGAACAGGAAGCATTTCAACGAGAAGGTTGCGAATTAATACTGACCTAAACCAGCGGCGCCGGAACCAAACTGTGCCTATGTGATATGCAAATATTTTTTCACTCAATGAACAGTTGTGTGATATGCCCCGCTGGTTTAGTCAACAACGCTTCGCGTTGCATAAAAGACAAAAAGAGGGCCGAAATCTTAATCATTGTCCTCGCCTGAAACTATCAGGATAAAGATAATGATTAAGATAACGACAAGGATAGATTTAACAGCATTGCCCTTCGAGGAAGGACCAATGCAATGGATATTCAGTTGCGGACACGGTCCGCAACATAATTAAAAAAAGGACTATGACACCATGGCTGTACACAATCACTTGAGCACACGAAGCCCTAAGTTTAAGGCGAAAAAATATGACCTGGGAAAAATCCCGGCATATCAATATAAAGGCACCCTTAAAAAGGAACTGGAAGCGGGAACCATTACAGCGGCCAAAGCGGTTGCTGTTTTGGAAGATATGCTCTCCATCCGCGAATTTGAAGAGATGATCGTTAAATTGCGTACAGGTGCATATACCGCCTGTAAGGGATACTCCTATCGCGGTCCTACTCACGTATCCATCGGCCAGGAAGCCACAGCCGTTGGTTGCTGTGCCGCAATGAATTATGATGATTTTATCACCTCAACTCACCGTGGACACGGTGATTCTCTGGCCAAAGGCTGCGTTGCCATTCGCGGTATGTCCACTGAGGAACTCAAATCCCGTATTCCCGAGAGCAAAGCTACCCGTAAAAAAGATCTGATGGAAGAGGCTCTGGAATATCATGTCTATCGCGCTATTGCCGAACTTTTCGGTAAAGAAGATGGCTACTGCAAGGGAAGAGGCGGTGGAATGCATATTGCCGATTTCAAAGCCGGCCATCTGGGTGCCAACGCTATTGTAGGCGGCGGTGTTCCCATTGCAACCGGATCAGCTATGAGTTCCCGCTATTTTAAGAGCGGAAAAGTAACCTGTTGTTTTGCTGGAGACGGTGCCTATGCTAACGGCGTTGTTCTGGAATCCCTCAACTGGGCCGGTATGGGTCAGTTTACCGGAAAAGAATACGCCAAAGAGCCTTTCGGTCTGCCAATTGTATACTCTATCATCAACAACCACTACGGTTTCACCGGACGTGTTGATGGTGAGGTATCCGGAACCGAATGCGTGGTACGTCGTGCTGCTGGTTTCGCAGAAAATAATATGCACGCCGAAGTTGTAAACGGCATGGATATCATGGCCTGTATGGATGCCATGCGCCGCGCTGCTGAGATCTGCCGCAAGGGCGAAGGTCCTGTTGCCCTCGAGTTCGATACCTACCGCAACTATGGCCACTCTCTAGGCGACCCCCGTTTTGAGTATCGCACCAAGGATGAAGAGGCCACCTGGAAGAAACTGGACCCAATTGCGACATTCGAAGCTCAGCTACTGGCTAACAGCTGCATTACAGAGCGTAAGCTGAAAACATTGAAAGCCAAAGTTGAAGACCGTAATGCCCGTATGGCTGCTAAAGCCGCATGGGCTGTAGATCCAGATCCAGCTGATGTAATCAAATACATGTACACCGATACCTCCGTTGATGAAGTCCCGGAACAGTTCGCCACATCTGAAATTATTGATCCACTTCCTGAGATCAAACGCACAGAGGCTGGCGAACTCACTTACAAGGATGCCATTAAAGAAGCCATGATCGAAGAGATGGTTCGCGATAATCGCGTTGTTCAGTGGGGTGAAGATATCGCTGAATACGGTGGTGCTTTTAAGGTTACCAAAGGGCTGACCAATAGCTTTGGCCGCGACCGCTGTTTTAATGCACCAATCTCAGAAGCCTGTATCTGCGGTACCGCCGTTGGCGCCGCGATGACCGGACAACGTCCGGTCATTGAGTTGATGTATATGGACTTTGGCCTGATGGCCTCCGACCAGATCTCAAACCAGGCTGCCAAATGGCACTATATGTCCGGCGCCAGCATTGAGGTGCCTCTGGTTTATCGCGCCTCTGTCGGTGGTGGCAAGGGTTACGGGGGACAGCATTCGCAGACACTGGAATCCATGTTCGCCCACATCCCTGGTCTTTATATTGCCTATCCCGCAACACCATACGATGCCAAGGGCATGTTGAAAACAGCGATTCGCGATAACAACCCGATTATGTTTATTGAATCACAGATTCTATATAACACAAAAGGCGTGGTTCCTGAAGAAGAGTATCTGATTCCATTAGGACAGGCTGATATCAAGCGCGCCGGTGATCAGATCACAATTGTGACCTGGGGCCCAATGCTCTTTGAAGCACTTAACGCCGCAGAGCAGCTGGCTGCTGAAGGAATATCCGCCGAGGTGATCGATATCCGTAGTCTGGTTCCGCTGGACATGGATACAATCCTAGCCTCCGTTCAGAAAACAGGACGCTGTATTGTGGCAAGTCACTGCGTAAGCATCGGCAGCTACACCGGCGAAATCGCATCACGCATCATGGCCGAAGCCTTTGATGCTCTGGATGCACCTGTCATACGAATTGGCGCCAAAAATGGTATCGCACCGCAAGCCTACTCTCTGGAAGATGCCTTCCTGCCGCACGACTACGATATCGTGGCTGCCGCCAAACAGATGATCTAATTTGAATGCGGGCTCTGCCCGCCACTCAATAACGATTCTAAAAAAGAAACACTGCCCTTAATAAGGCAGTGTTTCTTTTTTTATGCAGTAAACATGGTTGCAATACAACTGTGCAAGTCGCGCCGCTGCTACTGCGCTCTTGCGCTTCGCGGCGGACGAGTGCTCGATGCTGATAGCGTTATGGGCCGAAGGAGCCTAATGTGAGTCGCCTTTGGCGACAAGGAGCGAAGCCGCTTGTCTTCGCCGAAGGCGAAGAGTAAAACACATAGGGCACATGTGGCCCATACGGCCCATAGCGCTATCAGCACAATCTCCATGCGTCCTATATACAATAATACTGGCACTCTAACGCTCCGAAATGCTAAAGTGATACAAGTTTCTGAGCTTTTTAAATGAGCCATACAAATATGGCCTGAAGCCTAACGCAAGCTTTGCCCACAAATCAGCTCGTAGCTTGCAAGTTACTCTGCATTTTTGCTACCAGCTTTTGACGGCTTCCCGATTTCTTGTTTTTTAGTGTAGAAGTTGACATAATATCCTAACAACCTAACAGCCTAACAGCCTAACAGCCTAACAGCCTAATCACCTAATTCATGAAAGTCATCATAGCCGAAAAACCCTCTGTTGCACGTGATATTGCCTCTGTGCTGCAAATAAAAGATAAGAGAGCCGGATTCATTGCCGGTCGCGGTTGCGCTATCACCTGGGCTTTTGGTCATTTAGTGACTCTGCAGGAACCAGGCGAATATGATTCCGCTCTAAAAAAATGGACTCTCAACTCCCTCCCTTTTATTCCAAAGGAATTCCACCTCAAGCTGATCAGCAATTCAGGGGTGGCTCAGCAGTTTGAAACCATCAAGGCTCTCTGTGAAAAAGCCGATGAGATTATCTGCGCCACTGATGCCGGACGCGAAGGAGAACTTATTTTTCGCTATATTCTGGCTCTCAGTAACTGCGAAAATAAACCGATTCGACGTCTCTGGCTGAACTCTCTCACCCCGGATGCCATTCAGGAGGCATTCAAAAACTTAAAGGAAGGTCATGAATATGACTCGCTCTATGATGCCGCCCGTTGTCGCAGTGAGGCCGACTGGATTGTCGGCTTAAACGCCACCCGTTATTTCACTGTCCGTCATGGCCGTACCGGTGGAGGAAATGACCGCGTACTCTGGAGCATTGGACGCGTGCAGACTCCGGTTCTAGCCATGATTGTCCATCGTGATGATGAAATTCTGAATTTCACACCTCAGCCCTTCTGGGAATTAGCCACCCTCTACCGGGAGGTAACCTTCAAATATGACGGCAAGCGTTTTCAAAAACCGGAAAAAGCGCAGGAGCTTCTTGAAAAAATAAAGGGAGAGCCCTTTAATATTACCTCCATCGAAGGAAAAGATAAAAAAGAGCAACCTCCCCAGCTGTTTGACCTGACCTCCCTGCAACGCGAAGCCAATAAACTGCATGGTCTTAGTGCAGCCGACACATTGAAGGCAACCCAGACTCTCTATGAAGCCAAGCTCGTCACCTATCCCAGAACCGATTCGCGCTATCTCAGCAATGACATGAAACCGCGCGTTCCAAAAATAATGGAACAACTCAAAGCGCAGTGGGCCGAGCAGATTCAGCCGCTCAACCTGGCCTCTCTTCCATTTACAAAACGAATTATTAACAATAAGAAGGTAACCGATCACCATGCTGTCATCCCTACCGGTATGCAGCCTCGTCAAATCGGGTATAATGAACAACTAGTCTACAAACTGATCACAACTCAGTTCATCGCTGCCTTCTATCCCGTATGCCTCAAAAAAATCACCACGGTTAACGGCGAAAGCTGCCAGGTGGAATTCCAGGCTAAAGGCACGCAGATTGTGAAACCAGGCTGGACCATTCTTTTTCCAAAACCCAAGAAAAAAAGTGCCGAGGAAGAGGACGACCAGCAAATGCCCGCCTTTGAAAAAGGAGAAAGCGGTCCGCATGAACCTGTGTTGCGTGAAGGAAAAACCAAGCCCCCCCAACACTTCACAGAAAATTCCCTGTTGGGCGCCATGGAAGCCGCAGGAAAACAGGTGGATGACGATGCCATGCGCGAAGCACTCAAAGAACGCGGTATCGGAACTCCAGCCACCCGCGCAGCAATTATCGAAACCCTTCTGCGACGCAACTACATTCAACGTAATAAAAAACAGATACTCGCCACCGATATGGGTCGCTGCCTTATTGCTCTACTACAGGATCCCATGCTTAAATCACCAGAGATGACAGGCGAGTGGGAGGAAAAACTCAAAAAGATCGAGCGCAACGAAATCAAAGCAACCGACTTTATGGACAATATTGCGGAGTATACCCGCAACCTGATTAAAACCAGCTCAGTAAATCGGGTTGATATCTCTCGCTGGGGAAGTTGTCCTCTCTGTGGCAAAGAAATTATCAGAGGAAAACGCGCTTATGGATGCTCCGGCTGGAAAGAGGGCTGCCCCTATATTCTCGAACCGACATATAAAGAACAACAACTTACACCTGCCCAGATCAAACTTCTTCTGCAATTACATATACTGCCCCAGCCAATTCAGATCAAAGAGGAATCCCGCCTGCTGGTGCTATCTCATTTGGGACAACCTATGGATATCAACATTCCATCAGCCGACAAACAGAAAAAATAACACCTTCGCGCTACGACAAGTATAGAAAATGCATCCAGGAAACTTATTTAAGTGGTTATTGGCGGGACAACTGCCCTTACGGCAAAATTTTCGTCGCAATGATTGAAAGGACTGTCGGATAGTTTAAAATCCAACCGGATTTTGCGCTAATCGTGTATTTGGGTGTTGGAATGTAGTTAAGTGTTTAACTAACAATGCGTTATCGTGGTC